>NZ_JAMYPH010000019.1:0-125458 GCF_040320265.1 Mesorhizobium sp. M0751 | reverse complement strand
GCCGACATTGACGTCCGACAACACCGGAGTTTTCACCCTGGAAACAAAAAACCCGCCTCGGGAGGCGGGTTTTTGGAGCCAATTGGCACCATACCCAAATTAGTAGCATAGCTGCCGGCACAAAGCAAGAACAAAGTTGCTGCGGCCGGCAAAAAGATGCTGCCGCCTCAACCGAACCTACGTCGAAGACACGTCCGCCGGCTTTTCGGCCACCTCTTCCGCAGCGTCCTGCTTTTCGCGAGCCACACGGTCGCGCTCCTTGCTGCGCTCGATCAGCCGGGCCGACCAGATCGAGACCTCGTAGAGCAGGATCGTCGGAATGGCGAGGCCGATCTGGCTCATCGGGTCGGGCGGCGTCAGCACCGCCGCCACCACGAAGGCGATGACGATCGCCCATTTGCGCTTCTCGGCCAGGGCCGTGGACGAAAGCATACCGACCCGCGTCATCAGGCTGGTCACCACCGGCAACTGGAACACCAGGCCGAAGGAGAAGATCAGCGTCATGATCAGGCTGAGATATTCGGACACTTTCGGCAGCAGCGAAATCTGCACCTGGTCGTTGGTGCCGGTCTGCTGCATGGCGAGGAAGAACCACATCACCATCGGCGTGAAGAAGAAATAGACCAGCGATGCGCCCATCAGGAACAGGATCGGCGAGGCGATCAGGAACGGCAGGAAGGCATTGCGTTCGTTCTTGTAGAGGCCGGGCGCGATGAATTTGTAGATCTGCGTGGCGATCAGCGGAAAGGCGATGACCATGCCACCGAACATGGCGAGCTTGACCTGGGTAAAGAAGAATTCCTGTGGCGCCGTATAGATCAGCTCGACCTTGTGCGGGTCGAGCCCGGCCCATTGGGTCGCCCATCTGAACGGAATGACCAGAAGGTTGAACAGCCGCTTGGCGAAAAAGAAGCAGACCAGGAAGGCGACGAAAAAACCGCCGATCGACCAGATCAGCCGCCGGCGCAACTCGATCAGGTGCTCCATCAGCGGAGCCGACGATTTTTCTATCTCGTCCTGTTCCTTGTCCGAAACGCTCACTTGGCGGCTCCCGCCGTTTTCCTGGCGGCCGGCTTCTTCGCAGCTGTCGCCGGCTTCTTCGCTGCCGATTGAACTTTCGACTCAGCTTTTGCGGCGGCCTTCGGCGCAGCGGTCTTTGCCGGCTTGGCCGGCGCGGCGGCCGCGGCTTTCGCGGGCGCCGGCTTCTTCCTTGCCGCAGGTGCTTTTTGCGGCACGGCCGCTGCAGCCGTTTGCGCCTGCACTGCCGGCGCCACGACGGACTCGTCCGTCATCGCCGGAAAGATCGGCGTGGCCGGCGTCGGCTCCGGCGGGCTGACGCCCGGCATCGCCGTTGCGCCGTTCTTCAGCGGCTCGGCTGCCTGCTCCGTCGAAGCGGCGGCATCGACGGCCGGCTTGGGTTTCATCACGGCATCGACGCCCGAACGGACGTCGGCGGCGGCCTGCTCGAATGGATTGAGCTGCTTCCTGATCTCGGCTGCCGGATTGAGGCTTCTCAGCGAATCGACCGACTTCTTGACGTCGTCGAGCTCGGCTTCCTTCAGCGCATCATTAAACTGCCGCTGAAAATCGGACGCCATGGCGCGCAGCTTCGCCGTTGTGCGGCCGAAAGTGCGCAGCATGTTGGGCAAATCCTTGGGCCCGACGACCACGATCATGACGATCGCGATCACCAGCATCTCGGTCCAGCCGACTTCGAACATGGCTATACGTTCCGACTAAAGTTTGGGCTCAGCTTTTGCTGGCCTTTTCCTTCGGCACCGAAACGGTTTCGTCGGCACGGTGTTCGACGGTGCGCTTGTCCTCGGCAGTCTCGTCGTCGGCCATGCCCTTCTTGAAGCTCTTGATGCCCTTGGCCATGTCGCCCATCAGCTCGGGGATCTTGCCGCGGCCGAAGACCAGCAGCACGATCACCAGAACGATCATCCAGTGCCAAATCGAAAATGAACCCATAGCAAATCTCTCTCGAACGGTTTCCCAGACGCTGATCTATGCGCTTTCGGGTTCGGATTCAAACAGAACTGCGACAGAGTTCATGAATGAGTCGCCGAAGTCACGCACTTTCGGCACGGCGGCCCGCTACCAATCGGCGCAGTTCCATCCTGCCTGTGGCTTCAAGATGGCGCTCGGCTCAATCTTCCGTGACGCGCGGCGTCAAAAGGCCGAGTTCTTCGAGGTCGATGTCGGTCAGCGGATCCTCGTCGTCGGTGAGCGCATCGGGGTCTGCCGGCGGCAGCGGCACCGAGAAATTCGACGGCATGCGGCCGGACAGCAGCCCCGCACCCTTCAATTCCTCCATGCCGGGGAGATCGCGTATCTCCTCCAGCGCGAAATGGTCGAGGAAAATGTCGGTCGTGCCGTAGGTGACGGGACGGCCGGGCGTACGGCGCCGGCCGCGCATCCTCACCCATTCGGTCTCCATCAGCGTGTCGAGCGTCCCCTTTGACGTCTCGACGCCGCGGATATCCTCGATCTCGGCGCGCGTTACCGGCTGGTGGTAGGCGATGATCGCCAGCACTTCGAGAGCCGCGCGGGAGAGCTTCCTTTGCTGCACCGTGTCACGGCTCATCAGGAAGGCGAGGTCGCCGGCGGTGCGAAACGCCCAGGCATCGCCGACGCGCACCAGATTGACGCCGCGCCGCGCATAGATCTGCTGCAGTTCGGCCATTGCCGCGGCAATGTTGATGCCGTCGGGCAGCCGCGAAGTGAGCTGTTTTTCGCTGACCGGCTCAGCGCTGGCGAAAACGATCGCCTCGGCCATCCGTACGGCCTCCGCCATATGCAGCCGCTCGCCAGGATTCCGCGACAAATTCTGCCCCTGATTTTGTGCCGGGTTCTCGGCGACCGCGCCTTCCTCGGCGTCGTCGTCGACCTTGAACGGAATGACCGAAGCGTTGGCGCGTTCGCTCATGGTGTCACCTCGACTATCTTGATGGCCTGGGCGCGGCCGCGCAGATAAAGCGGCGCGAACACCTGGTCCTGCCGCATTTCCATCTTGCCTTCGCGCACCAGTTCCAGCGTCGCCGCAAACGAGCTGGCAACCGCGGTGCGCCGCTCTTCCGGGGCGGCCAGATATTCGACCAGGAAACTGTCGAGCGCCGTCCAGTCGCGCAGCGACCCGATCAGCCTGGTTAGCACGTCGCGCGCATCCTTGAGCGACCACACGCCGCGCCTGGCGATCGTCACATTGGTGATCGCCTGCTTCTGGCGCTGCTGGGCATAGGCGGTCAACAAATCGTAGAGCGAAGCCGAATAGGCATTGCGCTTCTCGACGATGACCATTTCCGGCATGCCGCGTGCAAACACGTCGCGTCCGAGCCGGTTGCGGTTGACCAGCCGTGCCGCCGCGTCGCGCATCGCCTCCAGCCGCTTCAGCCGGAACTGCAGCACCGCCGCCAGTTCCTCGCCGCTTTCGCCTTCGTCGCCGGGCTGCTTGGGAATCAGGAGCTTCGACTTGAGAAAGGCCAGCCACGCCGCCATCACCAGATAGTCGGCGGCAAGCTCCAGCCTCAGCGCCCTCACCTTCTCGACGAACGCCAGATATTGCTCGGCCAGCGCCAGGATCGAGATGCGCGACAGGTCGACCTTCTGATTGCGGGCAAGATGCAGCAGAAGATCGAGCGGACCTTCGAAGCCGGCCACATCGACGACCAAAGCCGGATCGCCGGTCAGCCGGGAATCGTCGTTCTCGGCCCACAAGCGGTCCATCGGTGCGGCCTTGCCGGCCTTCAGGTCCAATGTTTCCGCCACTTCGCTTCCTTTGATGCTAGGCCACCGCGTCGAAATAACTGGCAAATTCGGCCCGAATCTCGGTTTCATCAGCCCGATCACGGTTCCTGATATAGGTCAGCGCCCGCTCCGCGCGCTCAAACGACTTGCCTTCAAGCCCGGTCGTGCGCGATGCAATGCCGGCCATCTCCTCGAACACGCCGTTGCAGTGAAGGACCAGATCGCAGCCCGCCGCAAGGATCGCGGCCGCCTTTGACGGGAAATCCCCAGAAAGTGCCTTCATCGAGGTGTCGTCGCTCATCAACAGCCCGTCGAAGCCGATTTCGCCGCGGATGATCTTTTCGATGACCTTGCCGGATGTGGTGGCCGGGTTCTTCGGGTCGATCGCGCTATAGACGACATGCGCCGTCATCGCCATCGGCAAATGGTTGAGCTCCCTGAATGGCGCAAAATCATGCCGTTGCAGGTCGCCGATCGAAGCGTCGACGGTCGGCAGTTCGAAATGCGTATCGGCGAAGGCCCTTCCATGGCCGGGAATATGCTTCATCACCGGCAACACGCCGCCCGCCATCAGCCCTTCCGCCGCGGCGCGACCCAATTCGATGACGGCGCGCGGCTCCTTGCCATAGGCGCGCGCGCCGATGACGTCGCTGGCGCCCTCGATCGGCACGTCGAGCACTGGCAGGCAATCCGCCGTGATGCCGTAGCGCAGCAGGTCGAAGGCATGCAGCCGCGCCATCAGCCAGGCGGCACGGGTGCCGGCGTCATGGTCGTCGCGCCACAAGGCGCCGAGTGCACCGGCAGCCGGATAGTTCGGCGCCAGCGGCGGCCGCAGGCGCTGCACCCGGCCGCCCTCCTGGTCGATGAACACCGGCGCGTCCGCACGCCCGACGCAGTCGCGCATCGCGGCGACCAGATCGCGGATCTGCTCGGTCTCGCCGATATTGCGCGCAAACAGGATGAAGCCCCACGGGCATTCGTTGCGGTAGAAACGGATCTCGTCGCGGGTCAGGGATTTCCCGGCGCAGCCGAGGATCATGGATTTTGATTCGGTCATGCGAAACAGTTTAGAGCTTCGCGCCGACAAAGGGAATCGCCCGCAATTGCCTCCAGAGCTTTCCGTTCACGCAAAAAGCCGGCGCGGACGCCGGCTTTTTCGAAGGGCTTTGGTGCCGCTAGTGGGACACGAAGCAGTTGCCGCCGGCAGCCTTGTAGCTGGTGCACAGTTTGATCGCCTCGTTGCGAGACTGCGCCGGAACGCGGACGCGGTAGAAGGTGCCCTTGCCGGCAATCTCGGCCTTGACGATATTGGCGGTGCGGCCGGAAAGCACGCTGCCATAGCGGCGCTGCAGATCCTGATAAGTCGCCTGGGCGCTTTCGACGGTCGGCTGCGAAGCGATCTGTATCGACCACGAACCAGCGCCGGCCGCGGCCGGATCGATGGAAGCGACCTGATCGGGCTTGACCTCGCCGACCACATCGACCGGCTGGTCGGACGGGCGCTGCGGCGCCACCGGAACCGTGGCCGGGGTGCTGGCGGACTGGTTGCTGGCCGACGGCTGGGCCTTGGCTTCAGCCTTTGTGTCGGGCTTCGGCGCCGGCTGCAGCTTGGGGGTTTCGGCCTGATCGCCACTCGCCTGGTCGCCGCTCGGCTGGTCCCCAATCTTCGGATCACTTGTCATTTGGTCGATCAGGGGCACGGTGCCGGTCTGCGCGGCGGCGTCGGCCTGGGCCGACGGAGCCACATGCTGCGGCGCCGGATCGGCCTGCTCGGCAGCAGCCATTTGCGGGGCGGCAGGCGCCGGATCCTCGCGCGCCACCAGCGAACCGTCAGGTTTCACGACCATGGTCCGCACCTTGCGCGGCGCAACGGCGACGGTCTCGGGGTTGGCACCCTTGTCGACCTCCTGCAGAACCTGCGCGATGCGATCCTCGGATTTGGGTGCCGGCGCGGCGGCGGTTTCGGTAGCGCCAGCCGCATTGGCGCCAAGCGCGTTGGTGCCGGGCGCGTTGGTGTCAGGCGCGTTGGTGTCAGGCGCGTTGGTGCCAGACGATTCGGTGTCGGACGCCACGGTGCCGGGCACGTCGATATCGTCTGCGGCATCGGGGTCATTGGGCGAAAGATCGACGACGCGGCTCTCCGGTTCGTTGGCCTTCAGGTCCACGGGCTCTTCGGTGTTGGTGACCAGCTTCTGCTGAACCGGCTCGGCGGGCTTGGCGCCCTTGACCACAGCGTCATAGACCTTGTTGTCCTGGTTCGGCACGACGGTGCCGCCTGGATTTTCCGGCTTGATCTTGATCGGCCTGTTGTCGGCCTTGACGATAACCGGCGCATCGCCGCCGCTCTTGCCGCCGAGGGTCAAAGCAAAGGCGCCAAGGCCTCCGGCGATCGCCACCGCGCCAACCACCGCACCTATCAGCAGCCCGCGCCTGCGCGGCTGCCTTTCAGCCCCGCGTTCGGCAAGGCCCGGAACCGACATCTCGTCGTCCAGTTCGGGGTCGTAGTCGAGCTCATCGAAGGTGAAATCGTCGGCTTGCGAAACCGGCTGGCCAGCGGGCAATGGGCCCAGATCGAAACCGTCCGCTGCATCGGCATAGGAAGCGGCTGCCGCGCTGACGGGGGCTTCCGCAGGCTTGGCGCCATAGGCGCGCGTCTCGCTACGATCCTGCTTATAGCCAGACGCGAAGCCGGCATCGTATTCATCGTCATAGCCAGCACTGCGCACCGGGGCAGGCGCTATATCCGTGGCATTCATTTCGGTGAGAAGGCTGGCAAAATCGGCATCGAGATCGTCGTAGGCGGGCGCCACCGGCTCGTCATCGTCGAAGTTGAGCTCCGGAATGTCGAGATCGTCCGCCAGCGCCACGACACGCTCGGGCACGTCGACCGTCTCGACATCAGGCATCTCGTCATAGGCGGAAGGCTGTTGATACGAAGTTGGTGCAGCTTCCGTGTAGGCTGGCCGATCTTCATAGGATGGCCGATCCTCATTGGACCGCCTGTCTTCACGGGATGCCTGGCCTTCATAGGACGGCGCCTCTCCGACCGGTGCGGCCCGATAGGACGGCGTTGCAGCCGGCTGCGGCGGTGCCGGACGCGCCGAAGCGACCGGCTGGCCTGCAAAAGCGGGCTGAGGCTGCGCAACCGGTGTCACGCGGCTCCACGAGCGGGCCGGCTCGGGCGGTGTGGCGCGTGTTGTCAGCCAGTTCAGCGCATCGAGCGGGTCTTCTTCGGCAGCAGCTGCCGCACTCTTGTCAGCCGAGTCATGATCCAGGCCGATGTTCCTGGCGAAGTCGGCATCAAGCGCATCGTTGTCTAAATCACCCACAGGTCCGGCGGCGGCTTCAACACCGAAATCCTCGCCTTCAAGCTCATCGAGAAGGACACTGCCAAGATCGGCGTCATCGGCGGCACTGGACTGCTGCGGCTCGGCGGGCTCGTGCTCGTCGAGTTCCCAGTCCAGCTCGTCGACAGCATGCACCGGTTCGTTGGCGATGTCTTTGATCGCCGCCATTGGCTGTTCAGCGGCCACTGCTGGCTTCTGAATTACCGGCGCGATGGGCTGCTGAACAGCCATCACGAGCTTCTGGGCAGGCTGCTGGGCAGACTGCTGGCTTGTCTGAGGTTCGTTGACCGCTTGTGCCGGCCGTGTGTTCATCGCGCCGAGCAGCGCGTTCAGTTCGTCTTCCAGGCTGCGTTCCTCGGCCACTGGAGCCGTCGGGACGACAGCGGCCGGCGCCGCTGGTTCGGCCGCAACCTGCGCCACGGGCTCTTCAGCGTCCTCTGCAGGCGCATCGTCGAAGCTCAGATCGAAATCGTCGTCGAACGCCGCTTCGGCGGCCGTGCCGGAAAGTCGAGCGGCCTCTGGCTCTTCGATCGACAGCTCTTCGATGAACTCTGGTTCTTCGATTTCGGCAGTCTCGTTCGGGCGAACGTCGAAATCCATGTCGACATCGGCCATGGCATCATCGAAATGGCCGGCAAGATCCTCGTCGGCCGAAACCGCTTCAACCGGCGATGCCGGAGCGGCGACGTTTTCCTCCGGCTCATGCTCGTCGAATATCAGCTCGTCTTCGAGCGAGCTTGCAACGGCATCGTCGAACTCGTCATCGAACGCAGGCGCGGTGGCGTGCACGACGGTGTCAACGGCGACCGCCTGCTCCATCGGCTCATGCTCTTCGAGCATCAGCTCGTCTTCGAGCGAACTTGCCACGGCGTTGTCGAACTCATCGTCCAAGGCGGGGTCGAAGGCGGGCTCGTCGACCGGTTCGATAGCCTGGGCTGCGGCCCTGGGTTCATCCTCGCCGGTCACCGCGATCTTGGCCGTTACATCGTCGTCGAGCCGAAAATCCTGGTCGACAGAGGTGGCAAGTTCGTCGTCACTCGACAGGTCGTCCTCGAACGGCGACACGTCTTCGAGCGAGCCGGCGACGGCGTTATCGAACTCGTCGTCGAACTCCGGCTCGACAGCGGGAGCGAACGACCTTTCGGGGCCGGAGGCAATTTCGTCGGCGGCAACAGGAGCGGCCGCAACGGGAACAGCATCGTCCGCCGCACTGTCGTCGAACGCGAAATCCTGTTCGAACGAGGCGGCAAGCGCGTCCTCCATCTCGTCGGCGGCGTCCGGTTCGGGTGTCGGCTCGCGGAGCTCGGCAGGGGAAGCATTGTCATTGGCGTCGGCGCCGAATTCGCCCATCAACTCCTTCTCGAGATCGATGTCGAAATCGGCCTCATCCACCGACGGTTCGGCGGCAGCGGTCTTCGGCTGGGCCGGCGTTTGCGGTTTGACCGGCTGGCGCGGGTCGAACCCCATGATCCTGGTCAGTTCCGCGAACGGATCATCGTTGGCGATGTCGTTTTGGTCGGCTGCTCTCAGCTGGGTTCTGTCTGCCATTATTGTTCCCGAACTCGCACTCATTCGGACGCCATGGACGTCGCGTAGGGTTGGCCCTTACCAGCGCAATGTGGGCAAAAGGTGACAGGTTTTTTACTCAAACCTAACGCATTTCGGTGGGCGCATTGGCTCCGATCAGCGTCAGGCCGGACGTCAAAACGTCCGAAACAGCCTGCACCAGCCCTAGTCTGGCATGCGTCAATTGTCGGTCGTTAACCTTAACAAAACGTAAGTCGGGATTATCGGTGCCCCGGTTCCAGTGTCCGTGGAAGCTGGAAGCGAGTTCGTAGAGGTAAAATGCCAGCCGGTGGGGCTCGAGCGCGAGCGCCGCGGCTTCGATCAGCCGAGGATATTCGGCAAGCTTCCTGATCAGGCCGATCTCCCCCTCATCGGTCAGCAAAGCCACTTCGGCGGCCAGCTGGTTGCGGTCGAACATGGCCTCGCCCAATTGCTCGCTTGCCTGCCGGAACACCGAATGGCAGCGCGCCGAGGCATACTGCACGTAAAACACCGGATTGTCCTTCGACTGCTCGGTCACCTTGGCGAAGTCGAAGTCGAGCGGCGCGTCGTTCTTGCGGTAGAGCATCATGAAGCGGATCGGGTCGCGGCCGACCTCCTCGACCACTTCGCGCAAGGTCACGAACTCGCCCGACCGCTTCGACATGCGCACCGGCTCGCCGGCGCGAAACAGCCTCACTAGCTGGCAAAGCAGCACGGTAAGCTTGACCTCGTCGCCGGCAATCGCCCGGGCAAGCGCTTCCAGCCGTTTCACATAGCCGCCATGATCGGCGCCAAGCACATAGATCAGGTCGACGAAGCCGCGATCGACCTTGTCCTTGAGGTACGCGACATCGGCGGCGAAATAGGTGAAGGTGCCGTCCGACTTGACCAGCGCCCGGTCCATGTCGTCGCCGACCGCGGTCGAGCGGAACAGCGTCTGCTCGCGGTCCTCCCAGTCGTCCGGCTTCTCGCCTTTGGGCGGCGGCAGCTTGCCCTTGTAGATGTGGCCCTTCAGCGTCAGGTCGCTGATCGCCGAGCGGATCTTCTTCGCATTGTTGGCATGCAGCGTCCGCTCGGAGAAGAAGACGTCATGATGCACGTTGAGCAACGCCAGATCCTCGCGGATCATCGTCATCATCGCATCGATCGTTCTGTCCTTGACGATGGCAAGCGCCTCTTCATCCGGCATCTGCAGCAGGGAGCGGCCGAATTCGCTGGCCAGCGCCTGACCAACGGGGATCAGATAGTCGCCTGGGTAAAGCCCGGGCGGAATCTCGCCGATCTCATCGCCGAGTGCCTCGCGGTAGCGCAGCATGACGGAGCGTCCGAGCACGTCGATCTGCGAACCGGCATCGTTGATGACGTATTCCTTGGTCACGTTGTAACCGGCAAAGGCCATCAGATTGGCCAGCGCGTCGCCGACCACAGCACCCCGGCAATGGCCGACATGCATCGGCCCGGTCGGGTTGGCCGAGACATATTCGACATTGGTTTTCTTGCCGCCGCCAACCGTCGAGCGGCCGTAGTTGCGGCCTTCGCCGAGCAGCGCCTTCAGATGCGCCTGCCAGAAGCCGTCCTTGAGCCTGAGATTGACGAAGCCCGGGCCAGCGATCTCGGCGGCCGCGATATCCTCGTCGGCGCGCAGCGCCTCGGCCAGCCTTTCGGCTAGCGCACGCGGGCTCTGGCCGGTCGGCTTGGCCAACACCATGGCAGCGTTGGTCGCCAGGTCGCCATGGCTGGCATCGCGCGGCGGCTCGACGGCGATGCGCGACAGGTCCGGCGACGCGCCGTCCTTGTCTTTCAAATCAAGCGCTTCGACGGCCTTTATGATTCGCGCGTTGAAATCGGCGAAGATGTTCATTGCTATGGCTCTGACGGTTTGCAGGGATCCGGCTCGTTGGCCGGCAAAATCGCGCCCGCCCTAGCTCAAATCCGGCGTATGGTCAAACAAACGCCTGTGTTCCTTGAGCGCATAAGTGTCCGTCATGCCGGCCAGGAAATCGGCAACACTGCGCGCCTTGACGCGGTCCTCTGCCCGGTCGAGCCCTTCGCGCCAGCCATCCGGCATGGCGCGCGGATCGGCGAAATAGACGTCGAACAGGTCCCTGACGATCTGGTCGGCATCGGCGCGCACCCGCATGACCTCCTCGTGCCGGTAGAGATGCTTGTAGAGAAAGGCCTTCAGCTCCTTTTCCGACGCGGCCGTCTTGGCGGAGAAGCTCACCATCGTCTCGCCGGCCGCCCTTACCGCTTCGGCGCTGCCGGGCTTGATGCGCGCCAGATTGGCCGTCGTCGAGACGATCACGTCCTCGACCATGATGGTGATCTGCCGGCGCATCAGCTCGTGGCCGGTGCGTACATCATCGAGCGCCGGATAGCGCTCACGAACGCCCTTGAGGATTGACCCCGGCAGCGAGACGCCCTCCAGCATATCCAGCGTCAACAGCCCTGCCCTCAAGCCGTCATCGATGTCGTGGGTGTTGTAAGCGATATCGTCGGCAATCGCGGCGCACTGCGCCTCGATACCGGCGAAGCGGTCGAGCTCGAGGTCGTGCAGTTCGGAATAGTCGCGGATCGCCTGCGGCACCGGCCCCTTCAGCCCTTTCCCCTTGGCATCGGTCAATGGCCCGTTATGCTTGACCAGCCCCTCCAGCGTTTCCCAGGTGAGGTTCAGCCCGTCGAACTCGGCATAGCGCCGCTCCAGCCGCGTCACCACACGCAGTGACTGCGCATTGTGGTCGAAGCCGCCCCAGGCGGCCATCTTCTCGTTCAGCGCGTCCTCGCCGGTATGGCCGAAAGGGGTGTGGCCGAAGTCGTGCACCAGGGCCACCGCCTCGGCCAGGTCCTCGTCGCCGCGCAACGCCCGCGCCAGAGCGCGTGCGATTTGCGCTACCTCGATCGAATGCGTCAGCCTCGTGCGGTAATGGTCGCCTTCGTGTGCAACGAACACTTGCGTCTTGTGCTTCAGCCGGCGGAACGCCGTCGAATGGATGATGCGGTCGCGGTCGCGCTGGAACGGCGTGCGCGTCGGGCTTTCCACCTCGTCGAACAGCCGGCCGCGCGACTTCGCCGGGTCGCTGGCATAGGCCGCGCGCGGCCGATAGCCGAATCCGATGTCGCCCAACTCGTTGGTCATAGCGTATGCCGCAGTTGACTTGCCCCGTCGCGCTTCATACCTATCATACAAAACCGAAAGCAAGGTGACGCCCATGGGCGCTGATGCCAAGACCGCCATGAAAGTCGAGATGACCGACGCCGCCGCTAGGCGGATCGCCAAGATTGTGGCGAGCGAAGCCGGTAAGACGGCCCTGCGCGTTTCGGTCGAGGGCGGCGGCTGTTCCGGCTTCTCCTACAAGTTCGACCTGGTCGACAGGCGCAATGACGATGACGTCGCCATTGAAAAGGACGGGGCCACCGTGCTGATCGACGACCTGTCGCTGGTCTATATGGGCGGCTCGGTGATCGATTTCGTTGACGATCTGATGGGCCAGTCGTTCCAGATCAGAAACCCCAATGCGGTCGCCTCCTGCGGCTGCGGCACCAGCTTCTCGATCTAGAAATGCCCGACATCGGCGCGGTCCGTCAGGTCGCGCTTTCCGCCGGGCGCGACCTCGATGCAACGCTGGCGTTCTGGCGCGAGGTGCTCGGCATGAGCCTGCATGCGCGTTTCGATCCGCCGGGCATCGCCTTCATCCTGGCCGGTGACGTGCGCCTGCTTTTCACCGACGGCCTGCCGGCCGGCACCGTCTATCTCGACATATCCGGCCTCGACGAGTTTCACGCTTCGGCCAAGGCCGCCGGCGTTCCTTTCACCGCGCCGCCGGCCCTCGTCCATCGCGACACCGAAGGCCTGTTCGGCCAGGCCGGGGAAAGCGAATGGATGGCCTTCCTAAAGGACCCGGCAGGCAATACGATCGGCCTTGTCGAACGTCATCCACCGGATCGCTAGTCTCCGGACCACCAGCCTATCGAGGCCACCATGAAAATCGTCACCTGGAACATCAACGGCGTTCGCGCCCGCATCGGCAATTTGACCCATTGGCTGACGGAAAGCGCGCCCGACATCGCCTGCCTGCAGGAGATCAAGACGGTCGACGAGCAGTTTCCTCGCGCCGAGATCGAGGCGCTCGGCTACAATGTCGAGACTTACGGCCAAAAGGGCTTCAACGGCGTCGCCATCCTGTCGAAGCTGCGTTTCGACGAGGTCAATCGCGGCTTGCCGGGCGACGATGCCGACGAGCAGGCGCGTTTCATCGAGGGCGTGTTCTCGACCGACAAGGGCGCCTTGCGCGTTGCCTCGATCTATCTGCCGAACGGCAATCCGATCGACGACGAGAAGAAGTTCTCCTACAAGCTTTCCTGGATGGCGCGACTTGAGCGCTGGGCCGAGGAGCGGCTTGCTCTGGAAGAGCCGCTGGTCCTGGCCGGCGACTACAATGTCATCCCCGACCCGATCGACGCGAAATATCCGGAAAACTGGCTAAGCGATGCACTGTTCCAGCCCGCGACGCGCCAGGCGTTCCGGCGGCTGAAGAATCTCGGCTTCACCGAAGCCGTGCGTGCCGTCACCGATGCCCCGGACGTCTTTACCTTCTGGGACTATCAGGCCGGCGCCTGGCAGAAGAACAACGGCATTCGCATCGACCATTTGCTTCTGTCGCCCGAAGCCGCCAACTGGTTTTCCTCGGCTTCGATCGAAAAGCAGGTGCGCGCCTGGGAAAAGCCCTCCGACCACGTGCCGGTGGCGATCGATCTGGCGCTGCAGCCGGCCTGACCGGAGCTGCTGTCCGGCGGCACGTTGATAAGTTGACCTCTTATCGCCACAAATCGCGTGCTTGATGAGAAATCATCATGGTGGCTGGGGTTCCCATGACTACTCGATTTGCACTCTGCCCGATCGGCTGCGCGCTTGCGATGGCGGTGGCGACGCCGGCTTTTGCCGATGCGGAGTGCCTTGCCAACGGCAAATCATTCCAGATCGGCCGGGTCGCCTGCCTGACGCTTGCCGGCCAAAGCTACCTCGCCCGTTGCGAGATGGTGCTCAACAACACGTCCTGGACAAAGCAGCGGGATGGCTGCCCGGACAACACGCTGGCCCCACATCTGCAGGGCACGCCGATCTCAACACCGGCGCCCGGCGGCATGCCGGCGGAACCGACCGATAATTGATTTCAAACGGAATTTCTGCCGGCCTATTGGTCGCCGCCACCCTTGGTGAGGATGTCGTCGGCCAGCGAGATCGCGGTGCGGCGGTCGGCTTCGCCGGCGGCGGCAAACGCTTCTTCCTGCATGCCACGGATCCATGGCTGGTCGGCGGGTGAGGCCCGTTCGAGCGCCGCGGTCATCATCGCCAGCCCCCGCACGATCTTGCCGCTTTGGAAAAGCAGGTTGCCGAGCGTCGCCTGCGCGCCCGCATGGCCCTTTTCGGCCGCCAGTTGGAACCAGCGTCCGGCCTGCTTGACGCTGGCCTTAACGCCGCCCTCGCCCTTGAGGAACATCTGGCCCATCTCGAACTGGGCGTTCGGATTGCGGTAGTTGGCGGCGGCACGCATGTAATATTCCTGGGCCGCCACCTCGTTCTCCTCGACGGGGCTGCCGGGAATGCCTTTCCTCAGATAGTCACCAAGCGCCACCAGCGCGTCCGAAACATAGCTTTCCTCGGGCGAACCGGGCTCGACATCCTGGTCGACGATCTCGCTGAAGAACTTGAATGCCGCGTAGTCGTCTCGCGCCACGCCATCGCCTTCCGCATACATGCGCGCAAGCTTCCAGGTGGCGCCGATCTGGCCGTTCTCGGCGGCATATTTATAGGCTTCCGCGGCCTGCTCCTTATGGCCGTTCTTGTAGGCGGAAAAGCCGAACTGGAACACCGCCCACGGGCTCGACTGCGGCTTCACACCGGTCTTGTCGTCGAACACCTTGTCGTCGAAGGCCATGGCCTGGCCGACGGCGCCCAAGGTCGCGCCAAAAGTGGCGAGCGCAACCAGTGCCGAAAGGACAGACGACCTCAACAACTCAGATGTCCGCATAGCAGTGTGTTTCTCTGGCACCGCCGGGATGGGTGACCGCGCCGTCGCGGGCAGATCCGACCGTCTGTGCGTATTTCCAGATCGCGCCCGACTGATAGTCGGTCGTGCGCGCCTTCCATCCTTTTGCCCTCGCCGCCAGTTCGGCTTTGGACAATGCAACCTCGATCGTGCCGTTCACCGCATCGATCGAGATCAAGTCGCCATCCCTAAGAAGCCCGATCGGGCCGCCCACTGCCGCTTCGGGCCCGACATGGCCGATGCAGAAACCGCGCGTTGCGCCCGAAAAGCGCCCGTCGGTGATGAGCGCCACCTTGCCGCCCATGCCCTGGCCGTAGAGAGCCGCCGTCGTCGACAGCATTTCGCGCATGCCCGGGCCGCCGCGCGGACCCTCGTAACGGATGACGAGAACCTCGCCTTCGCTATAGTTGCGATGCGTAACCGCTTCGAAACATTCCTCTTCCGAATCGAAGCAGCGCGCCGGACCCGAGAATTTCAGCTCCGTCATGCCGGCGACCTTCACGATCGCGCCTTCGGGGGCAAGGTTACCCTTCAAGCCCACGACCCCGCCGGTCTGGGTAATCGGCCTGTTGGCGGGACGGACCACATCCTGGCTGTCATTCCAGGAAACATGTTCCATATTTTCGGCCAAAGTGCGGCCGGTCACCGTCAGGCAATCGCCATGAAGATAGCCATGGTCGAGCAGCGTCTTCATCAAGAGCGGAATGCCGCCGGCCTCGAACATGTCCTTGGCGACGTATTTGCCGCCCGGCTTGAGGTCGGCGATATAGGGTGTTTTCTCGAATATCCTGGCCACGTCGAAAAGATCGAACTTTATCCCGGCCTCGTGCGCGATCGCCGGCAGATGCAGCGCCGCGTTGGTCGAGCCGCCAGTGGCCGAGACCACGGTCGCGGCATTTTCCAACGCTTTTATAGTAACGATGTCGCGCGGGCGGATGTTCCTTGCGATCAGCTCCATGATCTTTTCGCCGGAAGCGAAATTGAAGCGGTCGCGCATCTCGTAGGGTGCCGGCGCACCGCAGGAATAGGGCAGCGCCAGGCCGATCGCCTCAGCGACGGTGGCCATGGTATTGGCGGTGAACTGGGCGCCGCAGGAGCCGGCCGACGGACAGGCAGCTTGCTCGATCTCGAGCAGCTCGGCGTCGCCGATGGTGCCGACCGAATGCTGGCCGACCGCCTCGAACACGTCCTGCACGGTGATCTGCCGGCCACGGTAGCTGCCGGGCAGGATCGAGCCGCCATAGATGAAGATCGACGGCACGTTGAGGCGCACCATGGCCATCATCATGCCAGGCAGCGACTTGTCGCAACCGGCCAATCCAACCAGCGCATCGTAGCAATGGCCGCGCATGGTGAGCTCGACCGAGTCGGCGATGACCTCGCGCGACACCAGCGACGACTTCATACCCTGATGGCCCATGGCGATGCCGTCGGTAACGGTGATGGTGCAGAATTCGCGTGGCGTGCCGTTGGCGGATGCCACGCCCTTCTTGACCACTTGCGCCTGGCGCATCAGCGAGATGTTGCAGGGTGCGGCCTCGTTCCAGCAGCTGGCGACACCGACCAGAGGCTGCGCGATCTCGGCCGCCGACAGCCCCATCGCATAGAGGTAGGAGCGATGCGGCGCCCGCTCGGGACCAACGGTCACGTGGCGGCTCGGCAGCTTGGCCTTGGAGATCCCTCTGGCGTCCATACTCGTCCTTGCCGCGGGCGGTGCGGCCTGCCTCTTCGCCTAGCCTTTTGGCGCGTGTCCCGAGACAAGTTCGAGGTGCGCCGGGTTTATGGCGGGAAATGGGCAATGTTCCCGGGCGGCCGGTTGGCGCGAGGGTTGTTCAGAAACTGTTGCCAAAACGTCACAATTACAGGAACGAACATCATGTGGGGCAATTGTTGCGCCCGCCGGACGCCGGACGACCCAGCGAACGAAACGGCCGGGCAGTGCCCGGCCGTTTTGTCGTTTAAAAATCTGTGGTTAGAACTTGATCTTGACGGAAGCCGAACCGGCGAGAAGCAGGTCGTTGCCGTAGGTATAGGTGACGGCATTTGCCACGTCGCCGACACCGCTGAAAGTCGACGACCCGCTCGTCAGCACACCGATCGAGCCGCCTAGCCTGACCTCGACCTGATCGTTCGGCGAATAGGAGACGCCGCTAGCCACGGCCCAGGTATCCGACTGATAGCCGGAGGTCGTCGAGGTGCCGCGATCCCAGGTCAGCGAAACCACGCCCGACAATTGATCGGTGAACTTGTGACCGATACCGCCCGTGACCGTCCAGCCGTCGCGATAAAGCAGGTCGAATGAAACGGGCGAGGGAGCACCGGTCACCGGACTGCGCACGCCATTGATGGCGATGACGCCAAGCTTGCTCCACTCCTGCCAGCGGATGGAACCAAAGGCCAGCCAGCCAGGAGCTATACCGCTCTGCAGCTTGAATTCCAGAGCTTGAGGTATCTCAGCCGACGCCGAGACTGGGTACACGCCGGTAGAGCCAGGAACCAGATCCGCTGGAAAGCCGCCCCTGAAGCCGGTCGTGTCGACGGTTCCCGACAGCCCATCGTATTTGTAGCTGGAAGAGTACATCAGGCTGGCGCGCAGGGCGATCTCGGGGATCTCATAGGCTGCGCCCGCACGCCAACCCCACGCCTCGTCGGACAGCTTGAACACGCCGAGGCCGGTATTGCCGAAGGCGAGCAGTGTCTGGCGGGACAGAAACGCGTCGACCTGTTGGTACGAGACACCGCCGATGAACCGAAAGGCGCCCTTGCCGACGTTCACTTTGTAGGAGCAGGTAAGACCGAAATCGTTTGTGTCGACGGCGTATTTGACCGCTGTCGGCGAATAGGCGTTGTTGGCGCCGAACTTTGCATCCGCACCATACGGTTCCGTATAGGTCGCAAGACAATCCACCGGTTCAAAGAGGTTGGCCTTTAGCCCGACATGCGGCACCGCATAGTCGCCGCCAACATCCACCGCCGACGTCGACAATCCCGAGCCATCCAGACGCTGCACATTCTTGAGTTTGCGCTGTGGCGAAACATAGGTGACGCCCGCATCGAACGAATATGGCGCCGCGTCGAACAGCTGGTCGATGTTGACGCCGCCCCGGTCAAAGCCCCCGGCCTGCACCGTCCCAGCCAAAGCCAGCGAAAAAGCCCCCGCGCCCAGCAGCACTTTCAGACGCGAATAACACATGAATCTCCTCCCCGAAATATCCTTGCATCAAGCTAGAACCAATTCAGGTTAACGGCGCAACAACGAATTCGCCGTGCGTACATGTACACCTTGGCGGAACGCATTTCCGACAAGGTTGCGGTCTTTTTCCCGAGGCGGGAAAATGGCCGCCTCAATACAAATTGACGAGAAAACTCGGGAATACCACCTAAAACACTACAGAACAGGGCATTTTGCGTGCCCAGTCAGCCATTGTTACATTACGGCAACAATGGGGCAAAAACATTCAGTTTGCCTCAAGATTTACGCTGCGGAATGCCTGTTTTCGTGGCAAGCGGCCTGTCTTGAAAGCAGATTCGTGACCGGCGAATCTGTTGCGGCCAGCCGACCCAATCTGTTCGATCAACCGGCCCAATTTGTTCGATCAGCCGGCCCAATCTGTTCGATCAGCCAGCGTCGCGCACCCGCGCCAATGCCACCGAAAGCTTCTCTTGCGCCTCGCGATATTCGGCGAGTTTTTCACGCTCGGCCTCCACCACCTCTTCCGGCGCGTTGGCGACGAATTTCTCGTTGGACAGCTTCTTGTAGAGCCGCGCTATTTCCTCGGTCACCTTGGCAAGCTCCTTGTGCAGGCGCGCTGCCTCGGCGGCAAGGTCGATCAGGCTGCCGAGCGGCAGGCAGATGGTCGCCTCGTTGACGACAATCTGGGCGGATCCCCTCGGTGGCGCCTCGGCGAGCGAGATGTCGCCGACCCGCGCGAGACGCTTGATAGCCGAGCCCTGACGCTCGAGCCTTTCGCGTGTCGCTTCGTTGGCGCCGATCACCACGAGCGGTGCGATCGCCGCCGGCGGCACGTTCATTTCCGAACGCACCGAGCGGATGCCGGAGACGAGATCGACCAGCCAGTTGATATCGGCGGCGGCCGCCTCGTCCTCGAAGTCGGGCGACGGCCATGCTGCATGACAAAGCAACGATGGCCGTTGCCTGCCCTCGCCGGCGGTTTCGGCCCACAGTTCCTCGGTCATGAACGGCATCATCGGATGCAGCAGCTTGTAGATCTCGTCGAGCACGAAGGCGACGCATGCCCTGCTCTCGGCCTTGGCGGCCTCGTCGGTGCCCATGAACACCGGCTTCAGCAGTTCCAGGTACCAGTCGCAGAACTGGTTCCAGACGAACCGGTAGGCAGCACCCGCCGCCTCGTTGAAGCGGTACGAGGTGATGCCGTCGGTAATGTCGCGCGCGGCTCGCGTCAGCTCCGTCAGGATCCAGCGGTTGACCGCCAGCTTCGCGTCCTGCAGCCAGAAATCGTCGTCGCGCGCCACTTCGTTCATCTCGGCGAAGCGCGTCGCGTTCCACAGCTTGGTGCCGAAATTGCGATAGCCGGCAATGCGGGCCGGATCGAGCTTAACGTCGCGCCCTTGCGCTGCCATCACCGTCAAGGTGAAGCGCAGCGCATCGGCGCCGTATTCGTCGATGAGCTCGAGCGGATCGATGACGTTGCCTTTCGACTTCGACATCTTCTGCCCGTTCTTGTCGCGAACCAGCGCATGGACATAGACGGTATGAAACGGCTCCTGATCCATGAAATGCAGGCCCATCATCATCATGCGGGCGACCCAGAAGAAGATGATGTCAAAACCGGTGACCAGCACGTCGGTCGGGTAATAGGTCTTCAGCTCCGGCGTCTGGTCCGGCCAGCCGAGCGTCGAGAACGGCCACAGCGCCGACGAGAACCATGTATCGAGCACGTCCTCGTCGCGGGTCAGGATCTCGCCAGGCTGGAAATTCTCGAGCTTGTCCTCGACCCAGGCCTTCCACGGCCCTTCCAGCGCCAGATAATATTCGACGGCGGCACCGAGCGCCTCTTCCTCGGTCTTTTCGACAAAGACGTGCCCGTCCGGCCCATACCAGGCAGGGATCTGGTGGCCCCACCACAGCTGGCGCGAAATGCACCAGGGCTGGATGTTCTCCATCCAGTCGAAATAGGTCTTTTCCCAGTTTTTGGGCACGAAATTGGTACGGCTCTCCCGCACCGAGGCGATCGCCGGCTTGGCCAGTTCCGCCGCATTGACATACCATTGGTCGGTCAGGAACGGCTCGATCGGCACGCCGCCGCGGTCGCCATGCGGCACCGCGTGGCGATGCGGCTCGACCTTCTCGAGAAAGCCGCCCGCCTCCATCAGCTCGACGATCTTCTTGCGCGCATCAAAACGGTCGAGGCCGTCGAGGCTGTCCCAGACGGCCTGGCGCTCCGGCGTCACGTCCAGTCCGGCGAGAAAGTCCTCATTGTCCTTGAGGCTCACCGCCGCATTGACGGTGAGGATGTTGACCGCCGGCAGCCGGTGGCGCTTGCCGACCTCGAAATCGTTGAAGTCATGCGCCGGCGTGATCTTGACCGCACCGCTGCCTTTTTCGGGATCGGAATACTCGTCCGCGACCACCGGGATCCCGCGGCCGACGATCGGCAGAACAAGGTTCTTGCCGACAAGATGCCGGAAACGTTCGTCGTCGGGGTGCACAGCAACAGCCGTATCGCCCAGCATCGTCTCCGGCCGGGTCGTCGCAACGGTGATGAAGGTCTTCGGATTTTCCGGATCGAATGTCGTGCCTTCGACCGGATAGCGGAAGTGCCAGAGGTTGCCGTTGACCTCCTGCTGCTCGACCTCGAGATCCGAGATGGCGGTCAACAGCTTCGGGTCCCAGTTCACAAGGCGCTTGTCCTTGTAGATCAGCCCTTCCTTGTAGAGCGTCACGAACACTTCGAGCACGGCCTTGGAGAGGCCCTCGTCCATGGTGAAGCGCTCCCGGCTCCAGTCGGCCGAGGCCCCGAGCCGCTTCAGCTGGTTGAGGATCGCGCCGCCGGACTCGTCCTTCCACTCCCAGACTTTGTCGATGAACTCATCGCGCGTCAGGTCGCGGCGGTGGATCTGCTTTTCCATCAGCTGGCGCTCGACCACCATCTGCGTGGCGATGCCGGCATGATCCATGCCCGGCTGCCACAAGACATTCTTGCCGCGCATGCGCTCGAAGCGCACCAGAATGTCCTGCAGCGTGTTGTTGAGCGCATGGCCCATATGCAGCGAGCCGGTGACGTTCGGCGGTGGGATGACGATGGTGAAGGCTTCAGCCCCCTCCTCGGCCCCGGCGCCGGCCCGAAACGCGTCGGCCTCTTCCCAGATCCTGGCAATCTTCGGCTCGACGGCTTTGGCGTCGTAGGTCTTTTCGAGCATGGGAAAACGGTCCGCGCTGTCCGGAATTTGTGGTCCGGTGTAAATCGGAAGGTTGTTGCCAAGTCAACCGCAAGGGCATGGCCGATAGATAGCGCCGGGATGGTTCGGGGCAACTCGCGGAACTGAATGTTACAAGGCAATCGCGTCAGGTTTGCGCTGCCCCTTGCCGTGCCTTCCAGCCTTAGTGGTTGGCGAAAGCCAAAGAGACATCCGATCTCCCCCCTTGCGGGGAGATTGGATGCTTCGCCGATGGCGCCTGTCGGCAGGCGGATGAGGGGCAGCGACGATTTCGACAATTCGCCGGTCGAGCGCCGCCCATCGGCGGCTCTCCGAATTGCTATTGCGCGCCGCGCGCGACGCGCTCGATTTCCTCGCGCACTAGCCGCTCGACCAGCGTCGGCAGGTTGTTGTCCAGCCAGTCCTGCAGCATGGGCCGCAGCATCTCCTCTGCCATCTCGTCGAACGTCTTCTTGCTGCGGCTGGCAAACGCGTCGGAAAGCTCGCCGAAGGCGGCGGCAACCTGCCGGCCCGTATGCTCCGAAAGGATCGCCGGACGTGCGGGCGGCGCCTCGCTGGCCGCCGGACGCGCCAATCCGATTTTCGAAGGTTCCGGGCCGATTTTCGAAGGTCCCGGGCTGCTTTCCGAAGGCTCCAGCCCAATCTCCGAAGGCTCCGGCGCAGGTCCAGCAGTCGCCTCGCCCTCGAAAACCTCGGCCTTCGGCTCGGCGTCCGGCGTATGGGATGGCTCGGCGCGCTCCGGCTTGCCCATCGCGTCGCCGACCGCGGCGATCTCGCGCCGCCAATCGGCAATGATGGTGTCGGTCGTCTCGGCAGCCTTGGCCGTCGCAGGCCGATCCGGTTTTGCGGGCGGTTCGGGAGCGGCGTTCACCTCAGCCAGCGTCACCGCTGCTTTTACCGGGCCGGGGCGGAGCGGCGTTTCCAGGCGCTCAATGACCGGCGCGACCGTTGGCTGCACCTCGGCCCGCGTGGCCGGCTTGGCGATCTCCAGTCCGCCGCGCAGTTCGGAACGGAACGTATCCCCCTCCGCTGCCCGTCCCGCAGCCGGCGCCGGTTGCAGGTCCTGGCGCAGCTCGTCCGCGTCGCCCGGCTGCTTGCGGCCGGTATCGCTGTCCTCGATGATCCTTCTGATGGAAGCCAGTATTTCTTCCATGGAAGGTTCGCGCTGTACGCTGCTTGCCGTCGCCATCGTCACATCCGCCGCCCTTGTGACTCGTTCTCAGATTTCCTGTCCGGCAATGCCGGATTCGAATCATGGCAACAGCGTAACCGACGGAACGCCTTGCGAGAATCCCCAATCTGGCGACATCTCGGATTTCAACAGATTAGGGTCGGGAGTTGAGGCCCGCGCGTCGTTCGAGCGCGGGCTGAAAACACGGCCTGGCGATCAGCGGCCGTCCGGCGTGCGCAGGCCGATCCACTTGTCCTTGACGGCGTTGTAATGCTCTTCCGGCCTGTACTTCGTCACGTTGAGCGCAAGGCGCTCTGCCGACAAATGGCCAACCGCCGAGAGGATGGCATAGCTTGCCACCACCACGTCGCGTTCGGCGCTGACAAGATTGATCTTGGCGGTGATGAGCGTCGCCTGCGCGTTGAGAACATCGAGCGTGGTGCGCTGGCCGACATTGCGCTCTTCGATGACGCCGTTCAAGGCAAGCTGTGCGGCGGCGACCACCTGCCGGTTGGCCGTGACGCTCTGCTGCGCGGCTGTGTATTGCGACCATGCCGAGGTCACCGCTTGGCGCACGGTGTCGCGGCTGACATCGACCTCGATGCGGGCCTGGCTGAGTGATTCCTTTGATTGGCGAACCAATGCCGAGGTCCGGCCGCCGGAATAGATCGGTATCGTCAATGTCGCGCCGATGTTCGCCGAATTGGTTACGCCATCCTGTGTCGAGGAGAGCGAGCCGGGCGCGGTGCCGCGAAGGGCGCTCGAAACACCTGCCGACGCCGACAGTTGCGGCAGCAACGCGCCTTCGGCAGACTTCACCGAAAACGCCGCCGCGTCGACCAGATGCGCGGTAGCGAGGATGGCCGGATGCTCGGCCGATGCGATCGCGATCGCCGCATCGAGGCTCGACGGCAACAGCTTCGACACCGGCGAAGCCGGCCTGAGCCTGCCCGGCTCGTCGCCAACGATCTGGCGATAGGTCGCAGCACTTGCCAGCGCCGTCGCACGGGCGGCGCTCAACTGCGCCACCGCGGAGGCACGCTGGGCGTCGGCCTGCGCGACGTCGGTGCGCGTACCTTCGCCGACCTCGAAGCGCGAACGCGCCGCACGCGCCTGCTCGGTCAGGAATTGCAGGTTCTGTTCGGTCAGCACGGCGACCTGGCGGTCGCGGATAACGTCCATATAGGCACTTGCCGCGTTGAAAAGCGTGTTTTCTTCGGCGTTGCGCAGGCTTTCGAACGAAGCGCGGACCCGCGATTCGGCGGCCGCCACATTGTTCCTGGTCTGAAAACCGTCAAACAGCGTCTGGTCGATCTCGACGCCGAAGTTGCCGGTGGTTATCGAGATGTTCCGGTGCAACCGGTTGCTGTGGCTGGCGCTATAATCAATGCTTCCGGAACCAGTGATGGTCGGGCGCCAGCCGGACTTGGCGATGGCAACGCCCTCGTCGGTGACGCGGGCGCCGGCGCGTGAAGAATTAAGCGAGGAATTGTTCTGATAGGCCTTTGAAAGTGCCCCGAGGATGGTTTCGGCCGAGGCGGCCAGTGGAGAAAGCGCTGTCGCCGAAACGAGGACAGCGGTAAAAAGCAACTTGCGTACAGACGGCACGTTATATTCCCTCATTCGTTTTGCACGGGAACTGCGCCACGCTGGCTTCTCCTTCTGATCAGCCGGCGCCGCGTTTTTTATCGTTCCCCCGCTGAAAGCCCCCAGAAACGCCCGGTTATGCAGATCAGCAACGATTGTTCAAACGCAAGCGATCATGACAACGCCTTCGCTGCAAGGCAAAATCACTCAGAATTCGAAGGCGGGAATGCGTTCGAATCCCGGTAGTGGCTTAATTGCCGCATTAAATGCGCGTCTTCCCGTTACAACCCCTCCAGTCTTAAAAAAAAGCCGGGCTACGCCCGAATTGCCTTGCCCTTCAACGGCGACGAGTCGGCCGCCTTCGGCAAGCTGGTCGAGCAGCGCCGCCGGCACCTCGCCGACGCTGCCGCCGATCAGGATGACGTCGTAAGGCGCCTTGGCGGCATGGCCTTGCGGCAGCGGCCCGTGGACCACAGTGACATTGCCGCAACCAAGTTCTGCAAGCGTCGAGGTGGCGGTCTCGGCCAGCGCCGCATCGCTTTCCAGCGCGACCACGGACCTTGCCAGCCGCGACAGGATCGCCGCCGCATAGCCGGTGCCGCAGCCGACGTCGAGTGCCGAATCGCTTGGGCCGATATCGGCCAGCTGCATCAGCTTGGCCAATGGCGACGGTTCCATCAGATAGCGCGGACCATCGGCCGTATCGGCAATGCGGATGTCCTCATCGATATAGGCAAGATCGCGCTGGCCGGAGGCAACAAAGGCCTCGCGCGGCACGACAAGCATCGCCTCGAGCAACGGCGCGCTGGTCACGTCGGTGGTGCGGATCTGGCCGTCGACCATCTTCACGCGGCGTTCGGCAAAATCAGCGCTCATGTTCCAACCATCCGCTTGCCGCGCGAAGGCCGCGGCTGTTTCGACCGGAACTGAAGCCCCCTGGCGCTGACGCGCGGGAGCTCGGGTATTGGAGGCCTCGCCCGGAATCGAACCGGGGTGCAAGGATTTGCAGTCCTCTGCGTAACCACTCCGCCACGAGGCCTCGTTGCTCCCGGCGTTCCACCCGGCTCCAATAGGTTGCGGCGAAAATGCCGTCAAGCGGCCACCATGCATTCCCAACGGTTCTTCCGACATCGAGGCACCTGCTTATCAATGCAATGCCATGCTAGCAATAACATATTAGCTTATCGTTAAGCATGATTCTCGGCGAGAGGAACCCGATACCGGCGATCACATTGGGCAGATAGGAGGCTCCGCCATGGCTCGAGCAGCGACGCAAGACGGCACACCGCGCGGATTGTCGCAGTCTGCAGAGCTTGTGCGCTACGCCATCGACCGCCTCGGCATAGAAGGCGCAAACAGCCTGCCGCCGCGCGACCGGGCGCGGCTGGCATCGGCTACCGCCGTTCTCAAGGAGCTCTGCGAACGCCTGGAAAGCTGCTTCGACCAACCTCGGTAGTGCATAGGCGGAGCACACCGCTCTCAAACAATTGCCTGTTTCCGGCCTGTCAGCAGGCAACCTCAATCCGGCCGGCGCCGTCGCTCCCACCAGACGACGAAGCGGCGCCGGTGACGGCGCACCAATGCGAATTCGTAAGAGAGCACCAGCAATCCGATCGGTACCATCCAGAAACCCAGGATCGGCAGGAAGCCGAGAATGCCGCCGATGATCAGCACAACGCCGATCGCAATCCTGAGGCCGCGCGAGCGCGGCATGGTGAACTGGCGGCCGAAGACCGAGATTTTCCGGGCCGGTGGCTGTTCGTCGCTCATTGCCGTCATGTGAAAGGTCGATCCGTTTGCATCAGTAGCACCGTCAGCCGGAGAAAGCCGCAACGGCCTTTTCTGTTCCGTGACAGGCGAGAGACAGCTCATATGAGGGCGCTCGCCGGCCATTGCCAGAAAGCCCTGCGCCAAAAAGCACCGAAAAAATGCAAAATGCTTCTTTGCAAAGCCGAAACGGGTTTGCTATAGGCTGCCCCACTCACATGAGAGCCTCTGTTCCCCGGTAGCTCAGTGGTAGAGCAACCGGCTGTTAACCGGTTGGTCGCTGGTTCGAATCCGGCCCGGGGAGCCAGCGCCTTTTCCACGCCGGGGCGCTATATTACGGGCCTGCGTGCTTTTTTCCTACGCCTTGATCGCGTTAGTCCTGCTTCCAGAGTGGCAGAGCGTCGAGGACCGACGAATCCACGCGTAGAATATCGGCCTCGCCCGCCCATGCCTATTCCTCGCAAGCCGCAATCTCAAGATCGGCGGCAGCCGTGCGGAAATTACCGACGATCGGCGGCTTCGTCGATCATCGGCTTCGCTCCGCGAAGCTGACCCTGCCAAGACCGCTCTGGTCGTGATCAATGCGCCACGCCGTCGGATGCGTGCAGGAGTCTCCAGGTCAAGCCGACGCGGCCGTCGAACTGGGATGCGAAATGTTCGGCGGCGACGCCTTCCAGGCCATCATCGACAAGAGCCTCGATGCTTCGTCGCATCAGGGCGTGCTGCATCTCGCGGGCGTGGACCAGGTCTGTCTCTGTCATGATTTCCATGACGTGGTAGGCGACAACGGGCTGGCCGAGGCAAGACATGAGCGTGCTCGCTTCTGACGTCACAGCCGTAACTGCGTCTTCGATCTTCATTCAGGCGCTCCTCATCAAACATGATGCTGGCGCCTCCCCATGAGACGACGGTGTTCCGTCGTTTCTTTTTACAATTTCGACTGTCGCGCACGAGTGAAGGGACAATGCGCGAACAGGAGAATTACCCTTTTTGTTGCAGTCTGCTTGAGCAGCCTCGCTACCCAAATCAGTATGCCGCAAAATTGAATTAAAGGCGACCGGATAGTTAATCGATGGTTAATGGCGGCGCTCGCATCCCAGGCGTTCGCGCATGAAACATTGGGCAGGTCCGCCTTGCGCCATATGTCGGCTATAGAGGCGAACTTTGCCTCCGTCCGGAGTAGACATTGCAGTTGACCGCGCTGGAGGTCGTCGTCGCGGCCAGCAGCCGAAATCGATTTCACAGGTTCTGAATGCCCGTTAACGGCGGCGAACGAGCTGTTCGCAACGCCAGGAAGATCGCCCTGCGGAAATGCAGTCCGCTAGCTTGCCGGCAACCTTCAAGAACTGCATCACGATGCCTATGGCCGGCACCCGGGCTGCGGAACCAACCCGGACAGACACGCAGGGCACCCTTAGCCTGGAAAGGCGCAACTCGGTACACGAGGGCGACTATATCTCTACGGAAACAACTTGAAGAAACGCTTCGCTACCCATAGCATGCCACCCCCTGGTGAAAATCTGATCAGGAGGTCAGTGGGATCGGTCGGGTTTTTAAGCCAGTGCAAAGTAGGGAGGATAATTATGGCTTCCGAAGTACAGGCAAACAATGGCGTTAACGTCGAGGCGCTGCTCGGCGCACGCGAAGCGCTTACCAACGCCCCAGAGGCCGCGCAGTTCAAGTGGCGCGCGGCCTGCGAATGGAAGGATGGCACCCACAGCCACTCGACGGTCGAGAGCTTCTACGGTCTCGGCCAGGACCAGCATCGCAAGACCACCTTCGCATTCGATGCCGACCATCCGGAGGTCTTCGCATCCCTGGATCAGGGCGCCACGCCTGTCGAATACGTGCTGGTCGGGCTGGCGAGCTGCCTGACAGCCGGCATCGCCGCTGTTGCCCAGAACCGGAACATTCAGTTGAAGTCGGTGAAGGCGACCATTGAAGGCGACATGGATATCGCGGGCATACTCGGCATCGACAGCGACGTCCGCAACGGCTTCAGTGGTATCACGGTGAAGTACAACATCGACGCCGACGCCAAGCGCGAGGACATCGAGGCTCTCGTCGCTCAGTCGCAGAAGCGGTCGGCTGTCTATGACATTGTTACCAATCCGACGAACGTCACGGTCGTGGTGAATTGAAAGGCGCTTCGAGCCGTAGACTCTCCTGATGAGAGGGCGCGATTAGTTCCGTCACCACAGTGATCGTCGGCGCAGGGCACGCGGGGCTCGCGATGAGCCGCTGCCTCGCGGAGCGCTCTATCGACCATGTGCTGCTGGAGCGCGGCGAGATCGCTCATACGTGGCGCACCGAGCGATGGGATTCGCTGCGGCTGCTCACCCCGAACTGGCAGAGCCGGCTGCCGGGCTTCCGCTACGATGGCGACGACCCCGACGGCTACCGGACGATGCCTGAAGTGATCGACTTCCTCGGGAACTATGCCAGGGCGATCTCGGCTCCAGTCAGAACACATACGACCGTTACCTCGGTTCGCAGCGATGGGGCGGGATATCTCGTGCGCACGGACCGCGGCGAGTGGCGCTGCCGAACTGTCGTGCTGGCGTCGGGCGCGTGCAACATCGCACGCCTGCCCGATTTGGCCGTCCGCGTGCCGCCGTCGGTCGCCATGCTGACTGCACAGTCCTACCGCAATCCGGCTCAGGTCGCCGACGGCGGCGTGATGGTGGTGGGCGCCTCGTCGAGCGGCACCCAGATCGCAAAGGAGCTGCAACGTTCGGGGCGTCAAGTGACCCTGTCGGTGGGCGAGCATATCCGGGCGCCCCGCGTCTATCGCGGCAAGGACCTGGAATGGTGGATGGACGCCGCAGGCGTGCTCGACGAGCGTTACGACGAGGTAGACGACATCAGACGGGCGCGACGGGTTCCTTCGCTTCAGCTTGCCGGCACACCCGACCGCACGACTCTCGACCTCAATGCGTTGGTCGACCTCGGTGTCAGGCTCATCGGCCGCCTCGCCGGTATCACCGAAGACGGCAAGGCCCAGTTTGCGGGGTCGTTGCGCAACATGTGCGCGCTTTCCGATCTCAAGATGGCCCGACTGCTCGACCTCATCGACGAGTGGGCGCGCGCCAACGGCCTTGACGCTACGGTCGGGCCGCCGGATCGCCTGCCGCCGACCCGTGTCGAGGACAACCCGCCGCTCGGCCTCGACCTTACCGGAGGCGCGATCAGGACGATCATCTGGGCCACCGGCTACCGGCCGGACTACTCCTGGCTGGAGTTGCCGGTCCTCGATCGCAAAGGCCACGTCCGTCACGACGGCGGCGTTGCAGAACATCCGGGAATGTACCTGATGGGAATGCAGTTTCTGCGCCGCCGCAAGTCTGCTCTGATCGACGGCGCCGGCGATGACGCGCGTGATCTCAGCGACCATCTGGCATCGTACCTCAGGCAAAATTCAATCACCGTCTAGAGCATGATCCCGAAAAGTGGAATCCGGTTTTCGGAAAAGATCATGCTCAAACAAAGACATAGAGCCCCATCCCGATTCAATCGGGATGGAACAGGCTCTAAGGCCAAGGGAACAGGTCGGCTACCGCTACAACGCCGAATTCCGTGACCCTGCAATCATATTCCCAAGTGCAACTTCGGCTTCCAGAAGGGGCGGAACAACTCAATCTTGGGACAGCGGTTCATCACAACTTTCAAGCCCGCTTCCTCCGCCAACAGGGCGGCGGTGTCATCGCGGACCCCAATCTGACTCCACAGAACCCTGGCACCAATTGCGATGGCTTCCTGTGCAACTTCCAACAGGTCTTCGGAGCGGCGAAAAACCTCAACCATATCCACAGGCCGGTCGATGGCCGCCAGTGACGGGTACACCTTGAGCCCTCGAATTTCATCCAGACCGGGAGTGGGATTGACCGGGATCATGTCATAGCCGGTTTCGTGCAGAACCCTGAGAACACCATAGGAAAACTTGGTCTTGTCGGGGCTGGCCCCCACCATCGCGATGGTTTTGACCGACTTGAGAATGTCTTGCAGATAAGCCTCCGAATAGGGCTCATCGTGATTCATATGGGTCATTTCTTTGCTTCCAACGGGGTCGCAATATCGGCTTTCAATTCATGTGCGGCCAAGGGATCCAGGAAGGGGTTGCGATAGAGCTTGTCGTGGCTTTCAACGCCGACCTCCAGCGTGCAGTCGCTCATAGGGCGGGCAACGCAGAGGATTATATAGCCATTGTTGATCTGGCGGTTGTTCAGCGCCCGCTGGGCCTTTTGACTGACTTTGCCGCTGATTATCTTGGCCGCGCAGGTTATGCAGCCGCCATACTTGCACCCGTAGGGCAGGTCCACGCCCTGCTCGCGCAGGCTTTGCAAGAGGGGCTTGCGGTGATCGACGTCAAAGGCCGCACCGCCTTGGTTGGCGAGGGTGATGGTGAAGCTGGTCATACCCAGATGTCACTCGTGCAATCACCGCCGGGATAACGGGTTTCGTGGCAGCGGCTTGGTCCATTTGGTTCCTTGCCAAAATCGACGACAAATCGCGGATCAATTTCCATGCCGCCGTTTTCCGTATCGCAATTGACCATCAGCATGCATCCGCCATTGGTGCGGATTTCCGGATAGAACTGATTGTCCCAGGTCGAGAAGAGCGAGGTCGTCACATAAAGGCGCTTGCCGTCGAGGCTGAGCTGTATCATCTGAGGCCCGCCAGTCACTTTCACGCCATTGACCTCAGGCGCACGGCCGAGAAGTCCGCCCATCCACACTTGTCCGGTGAGCTTGGCGTTGTGCGGGTCCGAGATGTCATATTGGCGGATGTCGCCATGCAACCAGTTGCAGAGATAGAGGTATCTATCGTCCATACTGAGCAGAATGACCGAGATCACGCCCGGTATCGGGATCGGCCATTCGGGATGCGGCTCATTGCCAACATCGACAATTTTTTCCCATTGCCAGTCACCCGCCGCATCCTTCCACCAATGGATGATGTTTGCAGAAAGGGCCGCGCCAACAAAGCCGTGACTGCTGTCTGGATTGTGATGGAATCGCACTTCGAGTGGGAGCAAGCCATCCTCACCGAGATAGAATGTTTGCTTTGGCTTCTTCTTCTCAAAATCCCAGAAATGGATCTCTCGGCCATATTTCAGATGGCCAACCTCCTCCAGGTCAAAACCAGGCATGAAGGTATTGGGCGCCGCCCACTCCGAGCTGACCATCACGTTATGTCGCGGCTGGTACCAGAAATCATAACCAAACTTGATGCTGCCCATGGAGTTTTCCCAACGGCCGACAATCTCGAACTCCTTGTTGAGTTGCAAATAGCCGCCTGGGGCATTGCCTTGAGCGTCGCCAAGCATGGAAACGATGATGTCCGAGCCGAGGCAATGCACTGTGTGCGGCGCCGACAAGTTGGTCCTGGTTTTGATTTCAGCGCCGTCTATGACCTTGAACAGTGTCGGATTGCGGGGATCGGTTGCGCAATCGACAATATGCAGACTGGTCGAGCGCACACCCGGCACAATCAGATACTTGCGCTCCATGCTCGCATCGCCGTGGCAGGACGAACAGGCATTCCAGCCCATGTGATGAAGCTCATCGCCAATACCCGGCATTTGCAAACGTGAAATCACTTGGCTGTAGGTCGAACTCTCCGGGTCGACATCAATGGTACACAAATAGTCCGGCTTCTGAATGCCCGTGCCAGTGTAGATGGCAATCGTATAGAGCAGCTTTTCGCGAGGTGCCCTCATCGCCTCTGCTGGAGAAGCATAGCCCGGTCCACAGCAATGATTGGTCATGGGTACTTCCCCAATTTGAACAGATCACTGGCCAGCCCCAACTGGGGTCAAGCTGGAATGTTAGTGCATGCTTGGCATTGGCGCTATGGCCGGGGTGGCTGGTCAAGCGCGCGCCCCATTTTCGATCGCCTCGTACAAGCGCGTGAGCTTGGCCTCGGCGTCCGCCGCCTGCATCCATCATTTACAAAGCGGCTGGCAACCTACGAGCGGTGCAAATCCTACTCGGCCACACCAAGATCGAGAACACGGTGCGCATTTTGACGTCGGCGTCGAGGATGCACTCACTTTGGCGGAAGCGACAGAAATTTGACCACCCCAGCTCCTTGCGACCAACGAGGACCAGGGTACGTCTCACCTCCACCATAGAGGCAACCTTTGCCTCCACCCGAAGCGGACATCGCGGGTGACAATGCTGGAGGTCATGGTCGCGCCATAGGTTGCCATTAGGTTGTTACTCAGGGAACGACCGCTTCTCCCTGTTGCGGCGATTTCGAGATCGGTCGATGGCTGGGATGCTTTGTGCCGACGGTTCGACGGGCCGTATCGTCCAAAAGAGACCGGAGTGCGTCTAACGCGAGCTTGGCCGACCGATCCACCGTACGATTTCATAGGCAGGCATCGGGCGGCGAAAACCCTTCAGCGTCAGTTCGCCAACAAGAACTGATTCGACCAGCGACTCGACAGCGCCGAGGACCCGTTGGCTGACGAGAATCTGGCGGGATTTGGCCTCCTCGCACAATCGAGCGGCGTGGTTCGACACAGTGCCGATGACGGCATAGTCCGAGCGCCGATCAAAACCGATGCGCCCGATGGTTGCGTGGCCCCTGGCAATGCCGATCCCGAAGCCCAGCAAATAGTCGCGCTTGCGCCATCGCTCTGAATGCTCGTCAATTGCATCGCGCATCGCAGCAGCCATTGAGACGGCTCTCTCGGAATGGTCGGCGCATGGCAGTGGATCGTTGAAAACCACGACGATACCGTCGCCCACGAACCGCTCTAGAGTTCCCTCGTGGCGGACGATTTGTTCACCGAGACAGGAATGATACTCGGCAAGAACTGTCATGACCTCTTCGGGCTCGGCGGTCTCTGCGAACGCAGTAAAGCCGCGCAAATCGCAAAAAACAACGGTCACCTCGCGACGGTGGCTCTGCAAGAGCGCGTCTCCGTTGCCCGCCGCAACGATGAGGTCGGCGACCTGCTCGGGAAGGAACCGCCTGAGCCGCGCCATTCGCTCGAGCTCCGTCACCTGCCCAGCCACGGTTTGCTCGAGCGAGCGGTTCCAGTCGGAGAGTTGCGCGGCTTGGTCCTCAAGGCGTTTGGCCTGGCTCGCGACGGTGTCGTGAAGCGCCTTCTGGCGCAGCATCGAGCGCACTCGCGCCAACAGCGCCCTGTGCTCGAAGGGCTTTGTCAGATAGTCGTCACCACCGGCGTCCAGTCCCTCAACCACATCGCGCGTGTCGGCTTTCGCTGTGACGAGGATGACCGGAATCGCCTGCAGGGAGATGTCCTGCTTGAGCATCCGCACCACACTGATGCCGTCCAGCTTCGGCATCATGATGTCGAGCAGGATCAGATCCGGCGTGAGTTCGCGGGCTTTCGCAAGCCCCTCTTCACCATCGGTGGCGGTTGCAACTTCGTAGCCATTCGCCTCGAGGCGCATGCGCAGGATCTCGAGGTTTTCCGGAGTATCGTCGACCGCAAGAATGCGAGGCGGATCGTGCACTGTGCTGCCTCCCTCAAGAAAGGAACCCGCGAATCTCGGAAAGCAGCTGGCGCGGACTGAATGGCTTGGCAATGTAACCATCGCACCCAGCAGCAAGGGCTTTCGCCTCGTCGCCCGACAACGCGTAGGAGGTGACGGCGATAATCGGAATGTGCCGGAGCGCCGGGTCGGCCTTGATGCGGCGAGCCGCTTCATACCCGTCAATCACCGGGAGCTGAATGTCCATAAGGATCAGGTCTGGCTTGTGCGCTCCGGCTGCAGCGATGCCGGCGGCGCCGTCCGCCGCCTCGATCAGTTCGTATTCGGTGGTGGCAATGAGATCGCGGATGATCTGGCGGTTGTCCTCGGTGTCTTCCACCATCAGGATTCGTTTGCTCATGCGGCCCTCACGTCCTCATTCACCCGGATTGGTACCTTCAGACGGAATGTCGACCCTGACCCGATCACGGACTCGACGTCTATGGTTCCGCCATGCATTTCGACGATGCGCTTCGAGATCGCCAGGCCAAGACCTGTGCCACCCTTCTGCCTGGTGCTGCTGTTGTCGACCTGCTGGAATTCTTCGAAGATGAGAGCGTGGTCCTTGGACGCGATGCCGGGACCGGTGTCTCGGACGGTCATCTCGAAGTACCCGTCGACCGCGTCGGCAAGAATGTCGACCGCACCCGTTTCGGTGAACTTGACGGCATTGCCTGCAAGATTGAGCAGGACCTGCGTCAAACGGCGTTCGTCCCCGCGGCCGATTGGAAGGTTCTCGGCAACAGTCGTTGAAAGCTCAAGACCCTTCGCTCGTGCCAGCGGCTCGACAGCCGTCACGGTCGATCGAACAATCTGCCCGACGGAGTAGTCCTCGATCGCCAGCGTGAGCTGGCCGGCCTCGATCTTGGAAAGGTCGAGTACGTCGTTGATGAGCCCGAGGAGGTGACGGCCGTTTGCCTGCACGCGCGCGACGGTCGCCTTTGCCTTGTCCGGGAGTTCGCCGTAGATGCCGTCGACCAGCAGTTCTGTGAAGCCCAAGACCGAATTGAGCGGTGTCCTGAGCTCGTGGCTCATATTCGCGAGGAACTGGGACTTGTGGCGGCTGGCTATCTCCAGCTCCCGGCCTTTCTCCTCGATCTCGCGGAACAGCTTGGCATTCTGGATCGCGAGCACCGATTGGGCTGCGAAGGTCTCCAGCAGGTGGACAACTTGCTCATCGAAGGCACCTGGCTTGTGGCGCCTGACGACCAGTGCACCGACGATCTTGTTGGGCCTCAGCAGCGGAACGATCAGGATACCGCGATATCCGGCGTCGACGATCGTCTTTCTTACAAGGAAGGATGAGGTCTCCTCGCTGAGGTCGGGAAACTGCACCGGCATGCAGCGCCCGGGCGCGTCGCCGATCCCCATGTCGGCCAGCCCGATCGTCTGGTGCGAGACTGCGGCGATAAGCTCATCGCTCATACCGAAGTTTGCGCGCGGACGGAATTGCTGCCGCGTGCTGCTGAACACGTAGATGGTGCCAGCATCCGTTTCCGACAACTGGACCGCCTTGGCAACGATCGTCTTCAGCACCGTGTCGAGATCCAGCGTCGAATTGACCGCCTTGCTCACCTCACCAAGAGCCTCGAGCTCACCAACAGACGCGGCAAGCTCGCGAGTCCGTGACTGCACCTCCTCGAAGAGCCGCGCGTTCTCGATGGCGATCACGGCCTGGTCGGCGAATGTCTCGACGAGGGCGATTTCCTTGGGATTGAAAGGTTGCGGCTCAACCCTCGTCATGACGAATACGCCAACGAGATCACCTTCCCGCAACAGCGGGGCAGCGAGGACGGTGCGGAAGCCGCCCGCCTCGGCGATCAAGGCAACGCGGTAGTCCGGATCAGCCGTCACGTCTTCGATTTGGACGATCCGCCGTTCTTCGATTACGCGCGCTACGGCGGAGCCTCGGCCTGCGGCAAGGGCCGGAGTTGGATTGGCGTCGACATAAGCACGAAAACTGGGCGGGTAGCCATGCGTCGACAGATAGCGGAATACGCCATCCAGCAACTGCACGATACCACCCTTGTCGGCACGGCAGAGCCTGACAGCTGATTCCACCAAAGTATCGAGCACGACCTGCAGATCGAAGGTAGAGCGGCTGATGACCTTCAGAACGTCTGCGGTGGCTGTCTGCTGCTGAAGGGCTTCGTCGAGCTGCTGGGTGCGCGTCTCAATCTCCTGATACAGGCGCCCGAGCTGGTCGGAGGTCTGGTTGACGTTAGCGGCGAGTACGCCAAGTTCGTCGCGATTGGCAACGGCAACCTGTTGGGCGAAGTCGCCGGCCGCTATCTGGCTGAGACGCGTCTCGATCTTCTTGACCGGTTCGATCAACGACCAGGAGATGATGTAGCCGAGCCCCAACGCCAGCAGGATACTGCCCACCGCAAACGAGACCACCATCAGCCTGGACGTGCCGTACGCACCCTCGGTCGTTTCGATGGCCGCCACCATGTCGGCTTCGGCCATGTTGACCAGCTGGTTTGTCAGCCGCTCGAGGCTATCAGCCGACGGTATGATTTCATCAAGCTGAACCTTGCGCGCCTCCTCAGTGCGGTCGGCGCGGACGAGCTCTGCCACGTGCGTCACCCCGGCCGTCAGCCGATCGTACTCTTGCCTGACCTGGCCAAGCACTTCCACCTCGGCTTTGGCGACAAACTCCATGCGGTCGAGGTCGTACCCGAACTGATTGAGCTGGCGCAGCGCCGCATCCAGCATCCGGTCGTCCTGAAGCAACAGGGCGGTGGAGATGCCGTAGAGCTGGGTGGTCGTATCGTGCTGGACCTGGCGGTAGGCCGCGATCCTGCGCTGCAGCTTGATCAGCTCGTTGGTTTGATCGTTCACCCCACTCAGCACCTGCAACCCGACGGCCCCGAGCACGATCAGCAGGCCGACGATCGACAGGAACGCGATCAAGAGCTTGGTCTGGACGCGCACCGGCAGCCCGGCAACCCAGCCAACGAGCCGGTTCGTTATGCTATTTGGATTCGTCCAAGAGGCTGAGAAGGTCATCCCGGAACTCCTCCAGGTCGAACCGGACACCAAGATACTGTACGCGCAAGACGCCACCGGGGTCCACGAGCGACGTCAATAAGGTATGGTCGACATCTCCGTTCGCCGCCTTCTTCGCGATGACCCCGTATTTCCGTCCCACCTCATGGACGACGGCCGGATCACCGGTAAGAAACGACCAGCCCTTCAGGTCGGCGCCAAAACTCTGCGCATATTCCTTCAAGACATCGGGCGTATCGCGCTCTGGGTCGACCGTGATCGAAACGAAGGCGATTTTGGGTCCGAATGCACTACCCAACTTTTCCTGCACGCTGGCCATATGGGCAGTCAGCATCGGGCAGACGTCGGTACAGTACGTATAGATGAATGAGACGGCGACCACCTTGCCGCGAAAGTCGTGCAGCGACACTCGCACACCGTCCTGCGATACCAAGGTAAAGTCCGGCGCCTGTCCGATCGTCGGCAGGCGCTCGTCGTGCGGCGCGTCGTGCGCATGTGCCGGCCCGGCCATCAGCGCCAGCAGCAAGATGCGCGCCGGCCACTCGCTCACGTTTTCATCTCGCGCTTGATCTCGTTGAGGAAACGCCAATCCGTGCCGTTGGCGATAATCTTGTTAGGACCGGCCTTGATGAAGCCGACTTCGTTCATCCGCAGTGCGTAGAAGCGCATTGTGTCTTCGGGGTCGAACTCCCGCCACACGTCGTAGCGCGCTTCGCGCAAGCCTTCCAACGCATAGTCGTATCGATCGGTGAACTTGCCATCGACCGATAGTTGCGCAGCCAGTCCCGGATCCGACGCGCAGATGTCGGCGGCCTTGAGAATGGCTCGCAGCACGCGTTTGGTCGCGGCCGGGTGTCTGTCGACAAAGTCCGCGCTGCCGGCAAGCATGCAGCAGTAGTGTTGCGACCATGGCCGGTCGGCGGTTGTATTGAGGATCGTGTGGCCGACGTTCCGGACACGCTGCTCCTGCGGCTCGGGTGGCACCGCCAGAAAGGCATCGACCTTTCCTTCGTTAAAGAGTTGCATCGAGCTGACGTCCGGGTTCGCGACCCACTCGAGATCGGTGGCGGGATCGAGACCGACATAGGCAGCCATGAGGGTCACCAGCACGTGCGGAGCTGACGTCAGCGCGAACACGCCCACCCGCTTTCCCTTGAGGTCGGAGATGCTGTTGATGCTTTCCTTGACGATCAGTTCGAGGCAGCCGGAGTGCAGGCCGGTGACGACCCTTATCGGCATGCCCGATTCGATCGCCATGATGTGCGCTGGCGGAAAGTCGGTGATGAAATCCAGTTCGCCGCTTGCGAGCATCGCGAACGGGTCGGAGTCGGCGGCCAAGTCTATGTAGCGTACATCGGTGAACCCTTCGGCATGCAATAGCTCCCCGGCGATATTCTTGGGTGCTTCGCAAAGGGCGCGGAACGTCCTTGGCAAACGCACTATCGTGGTCTCTGGTGCCGGCTCGGCATGAGCCGATGTTGGCACGCTGACGAGGCCCGCGCCGCCGACCGCCGATAGGCCCACCATGAAACGGCGTCGATTCTGAATGATCCGCATGTCACGCCTCCTCCAGGCTCAGATTTTCAACTCACGCTTGACCGCGTTGAAGAACTGCCAATCGGTGCCGTTCGCGATGATCTCGTTTGGGTTCGACTTGACAATCCCGGCTTCATGCAACCGCAACGAGAAGAACCTGATCGTGTCCTCGGGATCGAAGTCGCGCCAATTGGAGTATGGGAGCTCGCGGAGCGCCTGCACGGCGTAGTCGTAGTGTTCGGTGCGTCCGCCATCTACCAGCAGGCGTGCCACCCGTTCCGGTTCGGCCGCACAGATGTCGGCCGATTTGTTGATGGCGCGGATGACGCGCTTGGTGGCAGCCGGATTTTTCTCGGCATAGGCGGCGTTGACCGCCAGCATGCAGCAGTAATATTGCGACCACGGCCGGTCCTTGGAACTGTCGAGGATGACGTGGCCGACTTTGCGTGCGCGGAGATCTTGAGCCTCAGGCGGAAAAGCGAGGAAGGCGTCGACCTTGCCCTCGGCGAAAAGCTCCACCGGCTTTGCCTCACCGACGATCCATTCAATGTCGCGTTGCGGATCGAGGCCGACATAGGTCGCCATGGCACTGACGAAGATATGCGGATCCGATGACAGATTGCCGCCGACGCCGACTTTACGGCCCTTGAGATCCGCGATGCTTTTGATGTCCTCGTGTCCAAACAATTCGTAGCAACCGACATGCACTCCGGAGATCACCTTGATCGGGGCGCCAGTGTCGACCGGAATGATTAGGGCCGTGGCAAAGTCGATGCCGAAGTCGATATCACCGCGCGCCAGCATCTCGGTCTGGGCGATACCGGCGTCGGCGGCCACGAAGCCAAAATCCGAGAACCCCTCTGCGCGGATCAGATCCTCGGCGACGTACTGCGGAGCAATGCAGATACCGGGCGCCGCCGCAAAGCGGGCGACCGTGGTTTCAGGTGCCGCTTCAGCGGCGGCCGCGTTGCGGCCCTTTGCAAGACCCGCGGCTCCGAGCGCAGACAGGCCTGTGAGGAAACGGCGGCGGCTCTGAATGACCTGCATAATGCTCTCCTTCCCTCGATAGGGCGCAGGGCGTGTTGGCGATTGCCTACGTCTTCAACTCCCGTTTCAGTTGATCGAGAAAACGCCAATCCGTTCCAGTGGCGATTATCTCTTGCGGACTCGACTTGACCATGCCCGTTTCGTGCATGCGCAGCGCGTAGAAGCGCATCGAGGCTTCGGCATCGAAATCCCGCCATCTGTCGTACCGGATGTCGCCAAGCGTTTGCAGCGCGAGTTGGTAGCTGGGGACGAAACCTCGATCGACCAGCTGCCCTGCAGTCCATGACGGATCTGAGACACAGAGGTCGGCGCCCTTGAGAATGGCCCTGAGCACGTGCATCGTCGCCACCGGATGTCTGTCGACATAATCCGCATTCGCGGAAATCATGCAGCAGAAATGCTGCGACCAGGGCGGGTCGGTGGTCGAGTTGAGGATCGTATGGCCTACTTTCCTGGAGCGAAGTTCCTGCGTGCGGGGCGGTTGGCCGAGCACTGCATCGTACTTTCCTTCGACGAAGCCTTCCGCAAAATTGTGCTCTTCGATGACCCATTCGATGTCGTTGACGGGATCGAGCCCAACATAGGCGGCCATCAGAGAAACCAGCACGTATTGCGGCGAATCAAGCGTAAAGACCCCAACCCGCTTTCCCCGCAGGTCCGAGATGCCTTTGACGCTGTCGTTGGCGATCAGTTCGAGGCACCCGGAGTGCAGTCCGCTTAGTACCCTGATCGGCACTCCTGCATCGATCGACGCCAGATGAATCGGCACGTAGTTCACACTGAAATCCGTCTCGCCGTTTGCGATCCACGCCGAATGATCAACCTTCTTATCACCTTGCACGTAGCGGACATCGGTGAAACCCTCGGCGCGCAGCATCTCTCCGGCGAGGTACAGGCCCGCCCAGCAATAGGCGCCGCCGATGTACCGCGGCAGGCGGACCGAGATGGTCTCCGGCAGCGGCTCAGCCCAGGCTTGTGTCGAGGTGCCGATAAGGCCCGCGGCGCCGGCTGACGCGGCGCCGGCTAGGAAACGGCGGCGGTTCGGGGCGATTTGCATGTCCACGTCTCCCCTTGAGACAAATGGGATCAGGTTTTCAGCTCACGCTTCAACTCGTCGAGGAAGCGCCAGTCCGTTCCGTCGGCGATGATCTGTTGCGGGCTCGATTTGATCATGCCCGTCTCTTGCATGCGCAGTGTGTAGAACCGCAGGGAGTCTTCAGGATCGAAGTCTCGCCAGCGGTCGTACCGGATATCCCTTAGCGTTTGCAGCGCGTAGTCATACGACGGGACGAAATCGCGATGGACCATCTGCCCGGCCACCCACTGCGGATCCGACGCGCAGAGGTCGGCAGCCTTAAGGATGGATCGCAAGACCCGTTTGGTCGCTACCGGGTGCCTGGTCACGTAGTCCGTCGTCGCGGAGATCATGCAGCAGAAATACTGTGACCATGGGCGGTCGACGGCATTGTTGAGGATCGTGTGGCCGATCTTCTTGGCGCGCAGCTCCTGCGGCTGGGGCGGCGTGCCGAGGAATGCATGGATCTTTCCTTGGACGAAGAGCTCCGTCGGGGTGGCACCGTCAGTCAGGACCCATTGGATATCGTTCACGGGATCAAGCCCGACATAAGCGGACATGAGAGTCAGCCACACGTGTCGCGAGTTATTGAAACCATCCACGCCCACCCTCTTGCCACGCAGATCCGCGACGCTGCGGATGCTCTCCTTGGCGATCAGTTCGAGGCATCCCGAGTGCAACCCGGTTAGCACCTTGATCGGCACGCCGGCATCGATCGACGCGATCTGATTCGGCGGAAAGTTCACAGAGAAATCGGTCTCACCGCGTGCGATCCATTCCGATTGGTCGACGCTTCTGTCGGCTTCTACGTAACGAACGTCGGTGAAGCCATCTGCGCGCATCAGTTCTCCGGCGATGTACGCGCCTGCCCAGCAGTAGGAACCACCAACCCACCGCGGCAGACGAACCGTGGTCGTTTCCAGCGGCGGTTCCGCGTGGAGTGACTCGGGAAGACCGACGATACCGGCAGCGCCAGTCATTGCAGCGCCGGCTAGGAATTGGCGGCGGGTTTGCATGATCTGCATCGGAACGCTCCTCTCTTCCGAACTGCAAAAAGCCAATTCTGGCCGGAACCGAGCACAAGAGATGTCGGCAGAGGCAGGTGGTCTCGTGAGCGCGACGAGTAGTTGTGGATTCTAGCGCGCCCAGTCCGATGCGGGAGTCTTGCGCTCTCAGTCGCCGGCTCATGTATTAGCAATCGACGATATGCGACGATACGCCCAATTCGCCTTGGTTGCGAGCGCAAAACTGACTCCGCCAAACGTCCTGCCAACGCCTCGCTGCCAGGAGACCGTTTGCGCGGTTGCGAATGCCACTTCGAGTTTACTGCGGCCGGGCCGAGTCATCGACGCAAAGGGTCAGCTTCAGAGCTTGGTCCCACCGGCTGAACGTCCGCTATGCCAAAAGCCGCCAAGTCGGCGATCACATGCTTGACGGTCGCAAAGCGTCTTCGGTAGATCGCTACTTGAACGTAGTTCGCGCGGTCATCAACCACGTCATAAGAGACTTTGACCTATCTGGCGTCACCTATCCCTTCATGAATTTGGAGGCCGCGTCGAAGGATAAGGCTGAGCCCGACAAGGACAAGCGCCGTCCTTTCACCTTGGACGAGGTCACCGCCATAACCGCCCGCATCTCGTGCCATGCCAAGGCAGACTTCAACACATTTGGACAATTCTGAATGGCACCGGCTGCCGCCTCGCTGAGGCGTCGGGCCTGCGGGTGACGGACGTACACCTTGACCACGCGATTCCGCACTTAGGTGACCCCAGGTCGTTGGGTCTTGAGAAAGGCCGGCCGGTGGCAGCAATGGCCAGTTTCCTGCAATGCTAGATCGGTAAGTTCATGTCGGAAGTTGACGCTCTGCTCCCCGGACCTGGTTGGCGAAGTAGAGCTGGTCGCCAGCGAACGCCAGTGCGCGATGGCGGCCAGCTGGTCTGAGCGTTATCTCTTCATGCACTGCCCGGAGCCGCCGGGATCGCAGACTTCTCCTACACCACAATCGAAATCGCGTGTGCAGGCCGGCGGCGACAAGGGCGGGGCGAGGACGATATAAGGCGTATGGACCTTGTCGCCAGGCGGCACGAAAGCCGGCGCTCGCTCGCCTGCGTCACCGAGCGTGCGGATATAGAGATAGAGCGACTTCTTGTCCTCATCGCTCATCGCCCGTACATTATACCCTGGCATCGGTGGATAAGTCCCAAGGCCTCGAAGATATGAAACGAAGCCGTCGGCTGTGAGGTCGGCGGCCGTTAGCCGCAGGTTTGCCGCATAGCTGGTTCCCCACGGTCCCTGAAAGCCGAGTGCATTTCCCTTGAGAGCCTTGGCCGGATCGATCTTGCCGCCACTTTCGCTATATCCTTCGGTGTGGCAATCGTGGCAGCCGCCGATGATGGAGATGTAGAGTCCTCGCTCGACCGAAGGTTCCCCTGCCGCCGGCGCGGCATTGAGAGCAAGCGCGGCAATGCACATTAACCAATATGCACGCATCGCATTCCCCTCCTTGGTGCCGAACGGCTTCTGCGAGGGACTTGTGTCCGGCTTTGTCGCGCTTTGTCATGTCGGCCGAGCTTCCCCGCCTGTCGCGCAACTCGGAGATCAGGGAATGGTTGCATTAGGGATCAGGAATGTTTGGGAACTGGGCTCGGGTAACTGGCACATTCGGCCCTAATCAGACGAGCGTAGCACCAACCCCTCTTCCTTGGCAGCCGCCAAGAAGGCCTTGCGGCACTCCTCAGGCTCCATCTCGTCGGCAATCACAGCGACGCATACGTGCACCGCGAGCTTCCGCTGCAGGCCATGGTTGGTCCACTTCAGGAGTTCCTCGGCGGCTGCTTCAGCGTTGCTAACCTTCCGCGTCGAACCGCTACCCTCGGTCCTGACAGGGAACCGGCGGGGAGAACCAATGGAGCGCCATGCAGTCACTCTTTGTCGGCCCGATCAAGTTCCTGCAGCAAATGCTTTTGCTCAGCCGGCAGCTCCCGTTCTACAGGCAGATTTAGCAGGTTGCGAAGGTAATTGCGGATTACCTCTGAAGTGATCCACCGCCGCACAACTTCGGCAATAACCTTCCGTTTGGCTGCGTCAATTTCGACCACGTTCGGGCCTACATGCTTAATAGGACCGAACTCCACCGCGAGCGGATTTGTTCCTTAGAAGGGCCGGGAATGAGAAGGGCCGGGAATGTTTGGTAGAAAAATCCGAGCCGGTGATCGGATAACTGGCTCGCGCGAAGCCCCCCGTACCCCCTCCGTTTCCCTTACGGCGCCGGTGGGCACAGCCTTGCTATATACCCTTGGCAGCGTCCTCGATCAGTTCGGCTATTAAGGTGCGGACCCGTAGGTCGGACCTATCCCCTATGTTTCCCACATCTTTGGTCACCATCCCCGGCGAAGATACGGACACCGCCCCGCTCACCTTAACGTTGACCGTAAAGGTTCTTCTAGGCGCCTTCTCCAATTCTCGCTTCCTGTAGATCTGGAAACGAATCGACGGGGTTAAAGCTTTGACCTGCCGGCGTGGCGCGGTGTCTATGTCGACAGCCACCTCGCCTGCCACGTCAGCCTTGGCCGCCTCCAGCGATGCAATCACGACGTCGTTTAGCCAAGCCTTTGCTTGCTCGCTGAAGTCCGCCATGGGGGCATCTCGCTTCCCCATCTCCGCGCCGCCGACGGGCTCCTCCTGCTGACGGCGAGCTTCCTTCCCGCGCTCAAGGGCTTCTTTAAACTTTGCCATCCCTGTTGCTCCGATTTGTCATCAGGCCACCCCCGTCAGATCGGCTATGGCGCCCGCCCTCCCATTCACTAGAACGCGCGTAGTCGGGGTACGTTGCGTTGGGGAGCCTTTGGGTTCGCCGCTATTCAGCGTTTACGCTAGACAAGGCTTCGGCTACCACCTTGTCCGGCACAACGCCAAAGCCGTGAAGCAGTACGTCATCCACACCCGCGTTTCGACCGACGAGCATGGCAAGCGCGGTCTCGGGTTAGAGGCAGAACCAGCCGCGGCGCGCTCGGACTGCAATGCTGGCCGGGGAACGAGCGACATCGTCGGGAACAAGCCCCGTTTCATAAATCAGCACAACAGGTCGGCCGGGGCTAACTAGCTGACACTTGGTTGATCCCGGCATCAACCCAGGAACGTGTCTGTTCCAGCACCTCATCGGAAAACGCTGGGTCGTCAATCGCCCGGGCGAGGATCACTGCCCCCACCATCGCCGCAAAGCTTCCGATCGCCGCGCGGCGCCTGTCTGCCGCATCCAGCTCTGGGAACGCCTTGCCAATACGGTCGATCTGCGATCGAAGACCTTCGGTCATGGCCGAGCGCGCTGCCGGGGTTTGATGGCGGATGGCCGCGGCAAGGCCCGCCGTCGGGCAACCACCGGCGCAATTGTCGCGATGCCGGGGTGAAAGATAGGCATCCACATAAGCGCGAAAATCGCCCCCTCCGCTTGAATCCGCCGCGAGGACATGGGCAAGGGTCTGCGCAATCAGGTCGTCTTTCGAGTTGAAGTGACCATAGAAACCACCATGGGTCAGCCCGGCGGCCTTCATCACCTCCGCCACGCTGACCGCATCGAACCCCTTGTCGCGAAATAGCCGGCTGGCGACCTCCAGAATCCGGCGACGGTTCTCCGCCATCTGCTCTCGGCTGACCTTCATTTCAAAATTCTCCGCCGGCTCCGTTGACATTTACATGATGGTCATCATATTTATCTGCAATCATGATGACCGTCATGAATATAAGTTCCTGCAGAGAAAAGAGCAATCCCATGACCGCCATTCCGTCAGTCCTCATCACCGGCGCCTCCACCGGCATCGGAGCTTCCTATGCCGATCGCTTTGCGCGCCGCGGCCACGACCTCGTGCTGGTTGCCCGCGACACGGCACGAATGGCGGCGCTGTCGGCGCGGCTGCGTCAGGAGACCGGCGTGGCGATCGACATCGTCCAGGCTGATCTCACGCAGCCAACCGATCTTGCAACGGTGGAGACGAGGCTGCGCGACGACGCCCGCATCGGGATCCTCGTCAACAATGCCGGAACGGCCATCGGCGGAAGCTTCATCGAGCAGAGCACGGATGACGTTACACGGCTCGTAGCGCTCAACACGACTGCACTTCTGCGACTTGCCAGTGCCATCGCCCCGCGCCTTGCGGCGGCGGGCGAAGGCGCGATCGTCAACATCGGCTCCGTGGTTGGCCTGGCGCCGGAGTTCGGCATGACGGTCTACGGCGCAACCAAGGCCTTCGTGCTGTTTCTGTCGCAGGGACTCAGCCTCGAGCTCGCGCCGAAGGGTGTCTACGTCCAGGCCGTGCTTCCCGCCACGACGCGAACGGAGATCTGGGAACACGTCGGCGCCGACGTCAACACGCTTTCCAACGTGATGGAGGTTGACGATCTGGTTGACGCGGCGCTGGTCGGATTCGACCGCCGCGAACCGGTGACCATCCCGCCGCTTCCCGATGCCGGGCAGTGGGACGCACTTCAGGCCGCGCGCCAGGCCATGCTTCCAAACTATCGGAACGAACATCCCGCCGAGCGGTACCGCACGGTCGCCTGAGCACCAACGAAGCCATTTCGATAACGACCCGCCGCAGCGGGGACAAACAAAGGTGACCTATGACGAGCAAAACGCTGTTTGAGCCCTATACTCTCGGCTCGCTAACCCTCTCCAATCGTATTGTGATGGCGCCCCTGACGCGCAATCGCGCTGGCCCGGGCTTCGTTCCAGGCGATCTCGCCGCGGAGTATTACGGCCAGCGCGCGTCGGCCGGCTTGCTGATTTCCGAGGCCACGCAGATCTCGCGGCAGGGACAAGGTTACCAGGACACGCCAGGCATCTACTCCCAGGCTCAGATCGACGGCTGGCGCAAGGTCACGACCGCCGTGCATGCCAAGGGCGGGCGGATCTTCCTGCAGCTCTGGCATGTCGGCCGCGTCTCGCACGTCGACCTACAGGAGAACGGGGCGGCGCCGGTTGCGCCGTCGGCGATCCGGGCCCAGACCAAGACATTCGTCAACAATGGCTTCGTCGACGTCTCGGAGCCCCGCGCGCTGGAGTTCGAAGAGGTCTCTGGGATCGTGAACGACTTCCGGCAAGCGGCAGCTAACGCCATTGAGGCCGGTTTCGATGGCGTCGAGATTCACGGTGCCAACGGCTATCTGCTGGACCAGTTCGCCAAAGACGGCGCCAATGTCCGCACTGATGCTTATGGCGGCTCGGTCGAGAACCGCGCCCGTCTGATGCTGGAGGTTGCGACTGCGGTGGTCGAGGAAATCGGCGCCGCGCGCACCGGAATCCGGATCTCGCCCGTATCGCCCGCCAATGGCGTTTCGAGCAGTGATGCTCAGGCACAGTTCGACTATATCGTCGATCAAATCGATGCCTTGGGCATCGTCTACATTCATGTCGTCGAGGGCGCCACGGCCGGGCCGCGCGATGTCGTACCGTTCGACTTCGGATCGCTCCGCCGGCGCTTCAACAACACCTATATCGCCAACAACGGCTATGACCTCGACCTCGCGACGTCGCGGCTGGCTGAGAACAAGGCCGACCTGTTCGCCTTCGGCCGCCCCTTCATCGCCAATCCCGACCTTGTGGAGAGGCTTGAGACCCGCGCACCGCTGGCGGCCGTCGACCCGGCTACGATCTATGGCGGGGGCGCCGCGGGCTATACGGATTATCCCGCCATCGCAGCCGCAAGCGGCCACTGATCCCTTCGGCGCCGCACTTTGGTGCGGCCCCCGACCCTTATGTGCTGTCTGCGATAGTGGCTCTCCAACTGGAGGCGGGCGTTGGCAAGTACGGCATCTGCTGCAAAGTACCCCCGATGAACTTCCATGATCGGCACCTATTGAGGTTGCGGGTGAACGGAGAGGATCACAGGCTTTCCGATCTCGATCCCCGCGTCACGCTGCTCGACCTGTGACGCGAGCGGCTTGATCTGATCAGAACGAAAAAGGGCTGCAATTTCGGCACGTGCAGCGCCTGCACCGTTCATCTCGACGGCATGATACTTGCCGTGTCCGCCGAGGGAATTGCGATGTTGTCGGTTTCGGAATTTTGCATAGTAGGGACGTCAGAAGGCGGGCCGCCTCCTGAGAGCCAGCCCCAGGGTTGATGTTCATAGGTGATGGTCAGAGCTGGCCGTCCGCGAGCAACTCGCGGCTGCGCTTCAGCGTGGACAGAAGAGCGGCCTTGTAGCCCATGGCGCTGTCGAACTGCGCCTGCTCGGCCTGCTCCTCCGGTCCGTTCGGCTCCTTGCCGCGCAGGCCGAGGTAGCAGTAGAACTTGAGCTGAAGTTCGCCCGCTTCGTCCTCGAACAGCTCGTTGATGATCGCGCCTTCGCGCGGACCGGTCGCCTGGAAGAAGGTGACCTTGCTTTCCGGCTCGAGCATGATGATCTCGCGCAGATCAGCACCGGCGATCGTAGCTTCGCGCACGAAGTGGGTCGCGCTCTCCTCAACGACGTCGCAACGGGTGCAGAGGCCTGGGGGCAGGAACAGGCGGGCGTCGCGCGCCTTGAGTTCGAGGCCCTGCCATATCTGCGCACGGGTCAGCCTGGTCTCGCCTCCGGGATTCACCGGAACGGTAGCGGTCGAGTAGATCATGATGTGTCTCCTGGACAGAAGGTCGGTGATGGGGCTCAGCCGGCAATTCCTGCCGAATAGTCGCGATAGGAGCGCAGCGGCCGGCCCAGCAGCGCGGTCAGCCGATCGACATCGCCGGCATCGGGGACCATACCGTCCGTGAGGAAGCGCTCCGCCATCAGGCGCATGTCGAGCGCCATCCAGCTCGGCATGAACTGCCGCAGGTTCTGCTCGAAGCCGGCGGTGTCGTCGCCCGGATACACGATCTGGCGTCCGAGGACGTCCGTCCAGATAGCCGCGACATCCGCGCCGGTCAGCGTGTCGGGGCCGACCAGGTTGATGCGGTCGAACGGCAGCGGCGCGGCGGCCTGCTCGCGGCGGATGAGTTCGATCGCGGCGATCTCGCCGATGTCCCGCGCGTCGATCATGGCGACGCCCTTGGCTCCGATCGGCATCGGATAAATGCCGTAGCCGGTCACCACGTCCTTGATCGTGATGTCGTTGTTCATGAAGTAGGCGGGCCGCAGGATGGTGGCGTTGAGCCCCATCTGCTCGATCATCCGCTCGACGCCGAACTTGCCCGCAAAATGCGGCACGTTGACGTAGAGGTCGCTGTGGATCACCGACAGGTAAACGATCCGCTCGATGCCGGCCTCGCGGGCAGCGGCCAGCGCCACCAACGCCTGGGTGAATTCGTCGGCCACCACCGCGTTCAGCAGGAAAAGGGTGGAGACGCCCGAGAAGGCCGTGCGCAGGGAATCGACGTCGAGCAGGTCGCCCTGCGCGACATCTACGCCAGCGGCGAAATTGGCCTTCGAGGGATCGCGAACCAAAGCGCGCACATTGGCGCCACGCTTCACAAGCTGTTCGACTACGTTGCGGCCGACATTGCCGGTCGCGCCGGTAACGAGAATGGTCATGGGTTACTCCTGAGTTGAGCCGGATGGCGTCCCAGAAAATTAGTGATCCACATTTGTGCCGGTAGGCGTTATATCTGGACACGCCGTCCCACAGGTGGAACACATGGATCTACTTGCCCTTGCTGATTTCAATCTGGTCGCCCGCCATGGGGGCTTCGGTAAGGCCGCGCGCGCTGCCGGGCGCCCGAAGGCCACCTTGTCCCGACGCGTGGCGGAGCTGGAGGCGAGCCTGGATCTACGGCTGTTCGAGCGTGGCGCGCGCGCCTTGAAGCTGACGGAAGAAGGACGTGCGCTTTTCGAGCGCGCCGGCCGGTTGCTTTCCGAGCTCGAAGAAACGGCGGCGGCGATCGCCTCGGGCGGCGAAAGGCCGCGAGGCAGGTTGCGGATCAGTGCCCCAGTGCTGTTCTCACAGACCGCGATGGGGAAGATCGCTGCCGGCTTCGCCCTGAAATACCCGGAGGTAAGGCTCGAGGTCACGACCGAAGACCGCGCCGTCGACATGATCGAAGAGGGATTTGATCTGGTGATCCGGGTCAATCCGGATCCGGATGAGAGCCTCGTCGGGCGAGCCTTTCTGCGTGATCGACTGGTGGTCGTGGCAAGTCCTCACCTCGCCCGGCCGGTGGAGGGTCTGGCGACCCCGGCCGTCATGCGTTCGACAGCCGATCGAAAGGCTTGGGCGGTGAAGACTCCCGCTGGCCGCTCAACAATCGCGATCGAGCCGGTCCTTGTGCTGTCGTCACTCATCATGGTCCGGGATGCGGTGCGAGCGGGCGTCGGCGCGGCACGCCTGCCGGTGTCGCTGGTGAGCCATGATCTGGCGGACGGAACGCTGGTACATTGGGGCGATCTCGATCGACCCGACATCGCCCTGTGGACACTCTATCCCTCTCGGCGGCTGCTGAGCGCCCGCGTCTCCGCATTCATCGACCATCTTAAGGAGGCCTTTCCGATGGGAACGCCTGACGAGCTGGCCGCCTATATCGGCAAATGACGCCCAGGAAGCTGGTTAACCCAGGTGAGGCCTTACTCCAGGGTTGGGGGATCGAGCGGTCATTGGTCGTGCAAGCCTTTCCACCGCTAATCTTAAACGCGCGTTTTTTGCTTTCTGCGCACAACAGCGCCTTTTCCCTAAAATCGATCGCCCTATTTCGCCTCGACAGGTGGGCGGCTGCTTGCTGGACGAGTCCCTGCGGCGAGTACGGCATGTGCTTCGAGGTAACCCCATGGACTTCCACGATCGGCACCTATTGCGGTTGCGGGTGAACGGAGAGGACCACAGCCTTTCCGATCTCGATCCCCGCGTCACGCTGCTCGACCTGTTGCGCGAGCGGCTTCATCTGACCGGAACGAAAAAGGGATGCAATTTCGGCGAGTGCGGCGCCTGCACAGTGCATCTCGACGGACGGCGTGTGAATGCCTGCATGATACTTGCCGTGTCCGCCGAGGGACGCGAGGTCACCACGATCGAAGGCCTGGCAGACGGCGATGCACTTCATCCCGTGCAGCAGGCGTTCATCGATCATGATGGTTTCCAGTGCGGATTCTGCACGCCCGGCCAGGTGATGTCAGCGGCGGCGCTGATCGAGGAGGGACATGCCGGCTCCGATGCCGAGATCCGCGAATGGATGAGCGGCAATCTGTGCCGCTGCTCGGCCTATCCGCAGATCGTCGAGGCGGTGCGCGCAGCGGCCGGGAGGGCGAACCAATGACCCCATTCGTCTATGCGCGCGCCGACAGTCTGGGCGACACGATCGCGGCAGGTGCCGCGCCGGACAGCGCCTTTCTCGCCGGCGGCACCGAATTGCTCAATTGGCTGCGCCTTGGAATTGCCGGGCCGACGCGGATCATCGATATCTCCCGCCTCGATGGACTGGACCGGATCGAGGCACTGCCCGGCGGCGGCTTGACGATCGGCGCGCTGACGCATCTCAACGATGTCGCGCAGCATGCGCTGGTCATGCGCGACTATCCGGTGTTGAGCCAGGCGATCCTCAACGCGGCGTCGCCGCAACTGAGAAACCTCGCAACGATAGGCGGCAATCTGCTGCAGAAGACGCGCTGTGCCTATTTCCGTGCCGAAGAGCAGTTGCCGTGCAACAAGCGTCGGCTCGGCTCCGGTTGCTCGGCATTGCATGGCATCAACGACAATCACGCGATATTCGGCTGGACCGAGGATTGCGTCGCCACCCAGCCATCGGACCCGGCGGTGGCGCTGGCAGCACTTGATGCGGTCATCGTCACCGCGCACCGCAGCGGCGGCCGGCGCATTCCGGCAGCCGAATTCCACCTGCTTCCCGACACGCGGCCCGAGGCGGATAATGTATTGCAGCAAGGCGAACTGATCACGGCAATCGAGCTGCCGGCACCGGCGCCGCGATCGGCCTACCTCAAGGTGCGCGAGCGCGAATCCTACGAATACGCCATCGTCTCTGCCGCCGCTGTGCTGGAGATGGACGGCCAAACCATCCGTCGGGCGGCCCTGGCGCTGGGGTCCGTCGCGCTGCGGCCGTGGCGGCTGAGCGCCGCCGAGGAGCAGCTCGCCGGTGCCGAACTCGGCGATCGCGAGGCGTTGAGCACCGCCATCGAGCAATCCTTCGCCGAAGCGCGTCCCTTGTCGCAGAACGCCTACAAGATCGAACTGGCCAAGACCGCCGCTTTGCGGGCGATCGAAAAAGCAGCGAGGATGCCGTCATGATGATCAGCCAGCCTGTTGCCCGCCCTGACGGCGGCGTCAAGGTGACCGGCCGCGCCCGCTACGCGGCCGACTATTTTGCCCCCGATCTGCTCCATGCAGTGCTGGTGACCGCGCCCGTTCCCGCCGGCCGCGTGACATCGATCATTGTCGACGATGCGCTCGCCGAGGAAGGCGTCGTGCGTGTGCTCACGCATGAGGACATGCCCAAATTCGGCCGGTTCGCATCGCCGAGGGCCGAGCCCGATACGCAGATGCAGCAGGCCGAAGGCCCGCCGGCGGCGCAGAGCTTCATGCCCATGCAGGGCAACGAGATCCGTCACGAGGGCCAGCCGCTTGCCATTGTGCTGGGCGAGACGCTGGAGGCGGCGGAAGCCGGCGCCCGCCGCGTCGCCTTGCGCTACGAGTTCGCCGAGCCGGAATTGCCGGCACCGCCGAAGTGGACCGCCATCGACAAGGCTGCGGTCGAGCCGAGGGAGAGCGGCTTCCGGTTCCTGGAGCCGACGTTTACGAAGGGCGACGTCGACCGCGGGCTTAGCAACGCGGCCGCCACGGTCGAAGCCGTCTACCTGCAGCCGTCGCGCCACCACAACGCCATGGAGCCCTCGGCGACGCTCGCTGAGTGGAACGACGGAGAGCTGACGCTGCACGATGCCACGCAGCACGTCTATGGTGTCCGCCAGGTGCTTGCCGCTCGCATGAATGTCCCGGCCGAGAAGGTCCGCGTGATTGCCCGCCATACCGGCGGCGGCTTCGGCGGCAAGGGGTGGATCTGGCCGCATCAGGTGCTGGCCGCCGCCGCGGCGCGCATCATGCAGCGCCCGGTCCGGCTGGCGCTCAGCCGCGCCAACGCCTATTCCTGTCTCGGCTACCAGCCGCGCATGGCACAGAAGATCGTGCTGGCGGCGGACAGGTCGGGCAAGCTGACCGCCGTGCAACAGGACGTGGTCAACCTGACCACCGTGAGCGACGATTTCGTCGAGTTCGCCACCGAAGCCTCGAAGGGTCTCTACGCCACGCCGGCCATGCGTCTCAGCCAGCGCGTCGAGCGCGCAAACGTCGCCATGCCGACGGCGCTGCGCGCGCCGGTGGAGGGTCCCGGCACCTGGGCCCTCGAAAGCGCGATGGACGAGCTCGCCCACCGCCTCGGCATCGATCCGCTCGACCTGCGTCTGATCAACCATGCGGACACGGATCCGGCCACCGGCCAGCCCTGGTCATCGAAGAAGCTGCGCGAGGCCTATGAGGAAGGCGCCCGCCTGTTCGGCTGGCGCGAGCGCCCGCGCAAGCCACAACGCGACGGCGATTGGCTGATCGGCTACGGCATGGCGACCTGTAGCATGGGCTGTTTCCGCCACACGACGCCTGCGGCCGAGGTCAGGCTGCACAGGGACGGCACGGTGCTCATCCGCACCGGCACCCAGGACATAGGGACCGGAACACTCACCATCTTTCCGCAGATCGCCGCCGACGTGCTGGGCCTGCCGATGGAGAAGATCGAGTTGGAAATGGGCGATACACAGCTGCCGGAGGCGGGACCGACCTATGGCTCATCGTCGACCATGGGAGTGGGCTCGGCGGTGCTCGCTGCTGCCGAAGATGCGCGTTCGCAGCTTGCCCGTCTTGCCAATCTGCTGCCCGACGAGGTCGAGATGCAGGACGGCCATATTCGCCGCAAAGGCGCTGCCGGCGGCCAGACCATCGCCGACGTGATGAGTCATACCGACATCGGCGAGATCATCGGCTCCGGCTCGTTCGATCCGGCACAGCATGGCAAAGGCCTCGCCATGCGCACTTTCGGCGCGATTTTCGTGGAGGTCGGCGTCGATCCGGGGCTCGGCCTGCTCAGGCTTAGTCGCGCCGTCGGCAGCTACAGCGTCGGCCGCATCGTCAATCCCCGCACCGCACGCAGCCAGATGACGGGCGGCATCATCTGGGGCTGGGGCATGGCGGCTATGGAGCAGAGCAGGCACGAACCGGTGCTTGGGCGGTTCCTGTCGAAGAACCTTTCCGGGGTCGCCATTCCGGTCAATGCCGATATTCCCGGCAATATCATAATCCACTTCGTCGACGAGGTGGACGAGCATGCCAGCCCGATCGGCGGCAAAGGCATCGGCGAGCTCGGCGCCACCGGCGTTGCCGCTGCGGTTGCCAACGCCGTCTTCGACGCCACAGGCAAGCGGATCCGGGAGTTGCCGATCACGCCGGAAAAACTGCTGTAGAAGAACCGGCCCGCGGAAGCGTCTGCTCGACGAGGTTGACGTAATAGCGCATCACCGTCGGCACGATCTCGTCGTTGAAGACGTAGCGGTCGCCGTGCAGGCCTTCGCCCGGGCCGACCTCGCCGGCACCGATCCACGCATAGCAGCCGCCGGCGTCGCGGATCATGAAAGCGAAATCCTCGCAGCCGAGACTGGGGCTGAACTCGGTCAGGACATTCTCCCGGCCGACGACGGAGGCCGCCGCCTCGACGGCGCGGGCCGTCGCGTCCGCCGTGTTCATCAGTGGCGGGTAGCCCTTCCGGTAGTCGAGGCTTGCGTTGAGCGAATGCGCGGCGGCAATGCCTTGTGCGATCTCCCCGATCAGCCCCTCGCAGTGGTCGGAAAGCCGGGGCTCGAAGAAGCGGCAGGTGCCTTGCAGCCAGACCTTGCCCGGCACGATGTTGCCGACATTGCCGCCATGGATCTGCGTGAGGCTGACGACAAGCGCGCTTTGCGGGTCGACCGAGCGGCTGACGATGCGCTGGACGGCTTGCACGAAGGCGCCGGCGGCCAGGATCGGATCGTCGCCGAGCTGCGGCATGGCGGCATGCGCGCCAAGACCCTCGAAGGTCAGTTCGAAATTATCCACCGCCGCCATTTGCGGCCCGACGCGGGCGGCGATCGTCCCCAGCCTGACGCCCGGCCAGTTGTGGACCGCATAGACCGCTTCGACCGGAAAGCGCTTGAACAGGCCGTCCCCGATCATGCGCATGCTGCCGCCCTCGTTCTCCTCGGCCGGCTGGAAGATGAAGGTGACGGTGCCGTCGAAGGTGCGCGACTCGCTGAGCAGTTTGGCAGCGCCGAGCAGCATCGCGGCGTGGCCGTCATGGCCGCAGGCATGCATTACTCCTTCTTGCCTCGAAGCATAGGGCAGGCCGGTTTTCTCCAGCACCGGAAGCGCATCCAGCTCGGCGCGAAGGCCGATGGCGCGCGCGCCGCCACCGCGGCGCAGGACACCGACGACGCCGGTGCCGCCGATCCCTTCATGCACCTCGTCGAGGCCGAAGGAGCGCAGTTTCTCTGCAACGAAACGCGCCGTTTCGTATTCATTGAATCCGAGCTCCGGATTGGCATGGATATGGTGCCGCCAGCCTATGACCTCTGGTGTCAGCGCGGCGATGGGGTCATTATGCAGCATGATGCCTCCTTTCACGCCGACAAAAAGCGGCGTGGTTTGCCAGCCATAGAAGGCCGGACGAGAAGCGTCTTGAACCGGATTGACCATGGCAAAGACAAACGAAGCGGCAGAGACCGGGAAATACTGGCGCCATCCATGCTTCCCCGACCTTGGCCTGTTCGAGGCGCGCTTCACCCAGCACCGCTACGACCTGCACACGCACCCGACCTATGTGATCGCCCTGATCACCTCCGGCTGCGAGCGGATTCGCATCGGCCGCCAAAGCGTTCTCGCTCCGGCCGGCACCATTGCCGTCGTCAATCCCGAGGAGTGGCATGACGGCGAACGCGGAGCGGACGAAGGCTGGGCCTACCGGACGTTTTATCCCTCGGTGCCGATGATGACCGCGCTTGCCCGCGAACTCGGCCGCGACGGCGCACCGGTATTTTCGCGCGCGACGATCGAAGACAGCAGTCTCGCCGCAGCATTGAAGGCAGCGCACCAGGGCTCGACATCCCCGGATACAATGACGGCCGAGACGTCCCTGCTCGTGGCACTGCGACGGCTGATCGTTCGGCATGGCGATTGGAACGGGCGCCCCGAGGAGCTCGAAAGCTCCAGATCACAGCGAAGATTTTCGCTCTACCGCGATCTTGTCGAAAGCGAGCTTGGCTCGCAGCTCGACCTCAAGCGGCTTGCCGGCGTGGCTGGCGTGACCCGGTTCCAGGTCATCCGCGACTTCAACAAGGCAATCGGCCTGACGCCGGCGGCTTATATCCGCGACCGGCGATTGCGCCGGGCGAGCGCACTGATCGAACGGGGATTTGGCTTCGCCGACGCCGCTATCGCGGCAGGTTTCGCCGACCAGAGCCATCTTTCCCGTACGTTCCGGGCCATGCATGGCATGACGCCGGGCATGTTCAGAAGAGCGGGATAAGGCGCTCCCCAACAGACAAGCTTGCGCGTCAAAGCTTGCTGCGCAATGCTGACGCAGCTCCGGGGGGAATCATGCGAAAAATCTTGGCACCGACGCTGCTGCTCGCGGCTGCACTGTTTGCAAACAACGCTCAGGCGCTCGATGCCGGTGGGACGCCGGTTGTCGTGACCCCGCTTGCCTCTCGCACCGAGACCGCGTCCGGCCAGCCGATTACGCTGCCCCAGAAGAACGTACAGGTCCTGGTCTCGGCCTATCAGATCGCGCCGGGCGCAACCTTGCCGGTCCACAAGCATCCGTTTCCGCGCTATGCCTATGTCGAGGCCGGCACGCTTCGGGTCACCAATGTCGAGACCGGCAAGAGCAACACCTATCAAACAGGTGATTTCATCATCGAGATGATCGGACAATGGCATCAGGCGACCAATGTCGGCGCCGATCCGGTCAAGCTGCTGGTCATCGACCAGGTCGAAGAAGGCACTAAGAACACCGTGTTGCGCCAGTAGCTTTCATCCGCCAACTGGCGGCGCGCCCTCGGGATTCTGGACACAAAGCGATGCCGAAAAAGCTCTTGATATTTCTCGTTTTTTTTGGACTGCTAGGCAATTCCTGGGTCGCCGAGGCCGGGGTCAAGGTCATTCGTAAGGAAGTCCCTTACAATATATCGGGAAGCACCGGTGCAGAATTACTAAAACAAATGAATTTACATGGTCCGTGGAGAAATTTGGTCACCACAAACACATTTCAAACGACCTCCAAGGTGGTCTCTAAAATAAGTTACGGCGTGTCTGGATCGGCCTGCTACACGGTGCGGTCTGACTACAATGTTTACATTACTATGATTTACCCACGACTCGTCGGCCAAGTTTCTCCGGCCTTGAAAAAACGATGGAATACCTTTCTTTCCGGCATGATGAAGCGCATCGAAAATCACAACCGTCTCTTCAAGGAGATGGATACTGCTCTCAATACAGAAACAGCGAAAGGGTTATCATTCACGGATGATCCGAAGTGCTTCCGTCTGAAGGATTTTATGAAGCAGCGACAACGTTTGATCACGCGCGAATACGAAGCTTCGCAAGAACGATACAACAAAGACCAAATGCGCCCGAACGGACCTGTGGCCCAAGCTGCCGCCGCGTTGATTAAGGAACCTTGAGAGCCGCAATTGATCCAGGGAACCTGGCTGCTCACTCCGCAATTCCCGCCTTTACCCGGTCGGCAGCGGCGGCCAGCACGGCGCGGTCTCCTTCCTCGTACAAGCGGCGGATGGAGATAGCATCGACGCGCCAGCCTTCCGGCGTCCGCACCAGCCGGTGGAGATAGCTGCCGCCGACCGTCCAGAACCGCCCGCCGATCCAGTGGGTTGCGCGGACATGACTGCGCGCAACCGCGTCGTTGTCCCGACCTTCAACAATGATGTTGGTGATGAGGTGCTGGGTGGCGTCGAAGCCTGGCAGCAGTCCTTGCCATTGGGCGATCAGCGCGTCACGGCCGCTGGTCGCGACCTCGCCGCCGAAGAGGCTGGTATAGTCGGTCGTGACGCGAACCGCGAAATAGGATTTGACCCGGTTCCATTCACGCAGATCGGCATAGAGGCCGATCCCGGCCACTGCCTCGGCGATCGCGATCCTGTCTTCGACCGTCAGCGCATCTCCCGATGCGCTCGACGTGGGCGCCGAGACGGCGGAAACCGTCGCAGCGGACACCGCCGCAACCAGGACATGCCGGGGGGTGACGAAGCTCATTGTCCCGCCTCCCCCGCACTGCCCAGCGTCGCGCGGAAGTGCGCGGCGACGGCGTCGCTTGCGGCCTTCACCGGCGCGGCACGATCGTAGAAATCGAACTGGGTGACCTTGTCGAGCCACAACTCCTGTTTGGAACTGGTCAGCCGCGCGTAAAACTTGTGCGCACCCTGCGGAATGGCTGCCGCCTCGCTATGCACCATCAGAAAGGGCTGGTGCAGGCGCGGGGCGGCCTGGATGGCGTCGAACCTGAGCCAGCCGCGCCAGAAAGCCGGATCGGCCTCGTTGCGCCAAGCCAGGATCATGCCGCGCTCGGGTTCGGTGTAGTAAGGCACCTTGAACATGACCGCGCGCTCATCGGTCAGGCTCGCGGCCGGCAGGAACGCCTGTCTGCCGGTGCGGCGATACGCGGCCTCGGCCGCATCGCTCGCGGCCTCAAGCCTGGCGACGCCGTCCTTGCCGCCATAGGTCTGCTCGACCACTTCGGCATCCTGCAACCAGGGCGCAACGAGGGCGACCGATTTGATCGCGGCGTTTTCGGCCGCGGCGATGACCATGTAGCCGGAGCTGGCGCAAATGCCGAGCCCGCCGATGCGGTCCTGATCGGCTTCGGGCCGGCTCGCGAGATAGGCGACGGCTGCTTCGATGTCGGCGGTCTTGGCGTTCGGGTCCTCGTACTGGCGACGTATGCCGCCGCTTTCGCCCCACCCACGAAAGTCGAAGGTCAAGGCGACGAAGCCACGATCGGCCATCTCGCGGGCGTAGCGGGCCGGCATCTGTTCCTTCACCGTCATCCAGGCGCCCGTGACAACCAGCGCGGGTCGAGGTTTCGCCGCGTCTGTATCTTCTGGTAGATAGAGCTCGCCGACGAGTTGCTCACCGTTCGAGGCGAATGTGACGCGCTCGACGCGCGGCGCGGCGACGGCATTGGTGGCGGCGAGCGCGGCGGTGGTTGCTACGGCAAAGGTCAGGGTTTTAAGCATCGCAAGTCTCCTTTGGCTTGGAGTGAGAGGCGCGGCGCGTTGCGAGAAAGACCGCCGTCTCAGCGCTCGCCAGCCAGTCGGCCGGGCAGTGGCTTCAGCGGGTAATGCGCCCAGTAGAAGGCGTCCGACTGGTACATGTCGGTCAAAAAATTCTGTGCCTCGGCGATCTTGCCGTCCTTGATGCGGAACATCAGCGCGTAGAACTGGTCAATCTCGGGACCTGAGCCGACATTCGACCAGCCGCGATGGACATCGACGACGAGGTCGCCTTGCGCCTGGAAGAAGATCGGCTCGGCCTTGAATTTGCCCTCGGCCAGGCCGCGGAAAAAGGCGACCACCTGGTCCGGCCCGCGCTTGTCGCCGGCGAGCGGATGATGGCCGGGAATGCGCCACACGATGTCGGGCGCGAGGAAGGACCGCACGGCCTCGGGATTGCCGGTCGCGTAGGCTGCGTAATAGTCCTTGATGAGCTGGATATTGCTGTCCTCCAGCGGCCCGGCGTCCGCCGGGGCGGCAGACACCGCCAGAAGAGCGCCGGTGGCGAGTAAAGCGAGCCTGGTCATCGGTCCTGTCTCCTTGCCCCGTTCGGGTCCTCGCAATAGCGAGATCCGTTCGTCGGACCCAACATGACGCCTTTTGTTCACCGGAAAAACCAGTAGAGTTCGACAGGGCTATTTGGAAAAACCTTACAATGCGCCTGGACCAGTTCAGCGGCATCGTCGCCTTCGTCAGAGTTGCGGAGGCCAAAAGCTTCACCCGCGCCGCGGCCGAGCTCGGCGTCGCTCCGGCCTCGTTGAGCGAGGCGGTCAAGGGGCTCGAGGAGCGTCTGGGGGTGCGGCTGCTCAACCGGACGACCCGCAGCGTTGGCCTGACAGAAGCTGGCGCCCAATACCTCGATCATGTGCGCCCGGCAGCCGAGGATATCCGGGCGGCTGGTGCGGCACTGCGCGAGGCTCGCGACCGTCCCGCCGGCACGCTGCGCCTCAGCCTTCCCTGGATCGCCGCGCCGCTGCTGATCGAACCGCTGATGCGGCCGTTCATGGATGCTTATCCGGAAGTGCGGCTTAGCCTGATCTTCGACGACAGCTTCGTCGACATCACCGCCGAGGGCTTCGACGCCGGCCTGCGCATCGGCGAGCTTCTCGAGAAAGATATGATTGCCGTGCGCCTGGGCGGGCCACTGCAGATGGTCGTGGTGGGCAGCCCCGACTATCTGGCGCGCAACGGCACACCGAAGCGGCCGGCCGACCTCGCCGCACATCGCTGCATCGCATTCGCCCTCACCCGGACCCGCACGATTTCGCCCTGGGAGTTCACCGTGGATGGACGCGAAGTCGCATTCACGCCGGACGCATGTCTGGTCGTGAACACGCTTCCACTGTGCATCACCGCCGCCGCGCAGGGGCTTGGCCTCGCCTTCGTGGTCGAGGGCCTCGCCGCGCCGCTTCTCGCGTCAGGCGCGCTGGTCAAGGTGCTGGAGCCTTTCTGTCCAGCTTACGAACCGCTTCATCTCTACTATCCCAGCCGCCGCCTGGTACCGCCGAAGCTGCGGACCTTCATCGACTTCGTGCGCGCGAATTCGCACAAGCTGCGGATCTGATGTGGCTTTCGAGAACCCAGCCCCGTTCAGCCCCAGGCACCGACCATCTGCCTGGTGGTTGCGTTGACCCGGTTGAATGCGTTGATCAGGGCAATCTGGACGACCAGGGCGGCAAGCGCCTTTTCATCGTAGTGCCGGGCTGCCTCGTCCCAGACCGCGTCCGGCACCGGATCCGGGCGGTCGGCCAACCGGGTTGCCGCCTCGGTCAGCGCCAGCGCGGCGCGCTCGGCATCCGTGAAGTAAGGTGTTTCCCGCCAGGCGGACACGGTGAAGACGCGCTCGTCCTTTTCGCCGGCCTTCTTCAATTCGCGCGCATGCATATCGACGCAGAGGCTGCATCCGTTGATCTGGCTGGCGCGCAAATGGACGAGCTTGCGCGTCACATAAGACAGGTCAGCCGTTTCCGTCGACTTGTCCAGCGCCAGCAGCGCCTGCAGGGCACCGGGAATGAGCATCACCGGGTTTTTCAATCGAGCTTGCATGATGGTCTCCTTAGGCGTGTTTTTGCAGGCCGCACATTTCAGCTGTCGGTCGGCGGCGCTGTTAATCAATCAATAACTCGCCAGTTATGAGTCGTCATATAGCTGAATGGTTATGGATGTGTCAAGCGGCAAAATCGGAGGGCCGCCGGCGGCCCTGTCGCGTGTTGAGCCAACAGTTCCGGCTTTCATCGCACCATGCCCGATGCTACCGCTGGCCAGCTGAAATCATCGACGGATCGCCCATGACCGAGACCGAACGCCCTCGCCTGCCGCTGATCGAGATCTGCGTCGAAGGCATAGACGGCCTGCTGGCCGCGCAAGCCGCCGGTGCCGACCGTGTCGAGCTCTGTGCCAGCCTGATCGAAGGCGGCATCACACCGAGCTTCGGCACGGTGCGCACGGCACTCGAGCTGGCGACGATCCCGTTCCACGTGATTGTGCGACCGCGCGGCGGCGATTTTCTCTATAGCGAAGCCGAATATCGTTCGATGCTCGCCGATGTCGGCGCACTTGCCGAGCTCGGCGTCGCCGGTGTCGTTATCGGCTGCCTCGCTGCCGACGGCACGATCGACGAACAGCGCATGAGCGAATTGGTTAAGGCTGCGGGAAGCTTGAACGTCGCCTGCCACCGCGCCTTCGACATGACCCGCGACCCGACAGAGGCGCTGGAGACGCTGATCCGCTGCAAGGTCGGCCGCGTGCTGACCAGCGGCCAGCGCGACACGGCACTGGAAGGCGCGGACCTGCTCGCCGATCTTGTCAGGCAGGCCGGCGACCGCATCATCATCCTCGGCTGCGGCGGGCTTGATCCCGAGAACATCGGCAAGGTGCGGAGGAAAACCGGGTTGAGCGAAATGCATTTCGCCGCGCTCAAGGACGTGCCGAGCGCCATGCGTTACCGCAATCCGAAAGTCGGCATGGGCGGCACCGACCTCGACCGCGAATACCGCAACACCGTGACCGACGAGGCGATGGTGGCGGCGACCATCGCCGCTGCCCGGACATGATCCTGGAACGTCGAACAAAAACATGATCGAAACGCATTTGCCGATCGAGCAGGTCTCGCCGCAGGATGAGGCCTCAATCCTTGCGCTCAACAACGAGCATGCCGCCGAATTGTCGTGGCTCGAACCAGAGCGCCTGTCCTTCCTGCTCGGCGAAGCGTTTTACACGCGCCGCATCGGTGCGCTCGAAGCCTTCATCATGACCTTCGACCAGGACGCGAGCTACGACAGCCCGAACTTCCTGTGGCTTCGCGAGCGCTACGCGCGGTTCGTCTATGTCGATCGCGTCGTGGTCGCCGCCGCAGCGCGCGGGCGCGGCCATGCCCGCCGGCTCTACGAGGATTTGTTCGACCAGGCGTCACGCGCGGGCCAGGCGATCGTCACCTGCGAGGTCAATGCCGAGCCACCCAATCCGGCTTCAGACGCCTTCCATGCCGCACTCGGCTTTGTGGAAGTGGGCGACGCGGTAATCCACGGCGGCAAGAAGGCGGTACGGTATTATGCAAGGCGGATCGCCGGCTAAACTGCGGGCGCTGTTCGCCCTACCAATTGCGGTTCAGCCAGGAGCGGGCCGGCTTTTCGATGATGTAGTAGCTGCACAGCGCGCAAGCGAACACCGCCGCCAGCATCAGCCACGGCGAACTGCCTTTTATGTCGACGAATTGATAAAAGGGCTGCTGCCAAAGATAGAGCGAATACGACCACAGCCCCAGCATCGTAATCGGCCGGGAGGATAGAAACCCGGTCAGGTACCGGCTGCTGAAGTCGAGCGAGTTGACGGCGAACGCCAGCAGCGGCACCGCGACCAGATAGTGGATGGGGGTTGGCACGGCAGCCATGAAAAGGAGCACAGCCACGACCGAGGCCGCCAGGGCGACATGCGGCCCCTTGAGCAGCGCCGGCAGCCTGTCGTCGGCCTTGAGCAGGCATATCACCGCCGACAGCAGGATCGAGGCGATGTGCACGTCGGTGCGCCAATAGGTGCCCTCGTAGCCTATTGCGAGCGCCCAGTAGGAGATGGCGCCGTTTGCCATGGCCAGCACCGACAATGCGCCCAGCAACACGATGACCCGGGACCGCCCCGAGACGACGACGCTGATCAGCGCCAGGATGATATAGGCATGCTCTTCGACGCAGAGCGACCAGATATGGTCGAGCGCGCCGGCGCGGGTGACGAGAATTCCGGCATAGTTGTAGGTGAACGTCAACGCCGTCAGCGCCGCCTTCCACTTGAAGGCGATGAACGTGCCGGACAGGGCAACCATCGCGGCAACGACAAAAACCAGCAGTGCCGGATAGATGCGGGAGAACCGGCGCTTGAAGAACTTCTTCAGCGGATAGTGTTCGACAAACAGGATCTCGGCCATCAGCCGGCCGCTGAGCACGAAGAAGAATTCGACGCCCAGGACGCCGAGATTGATGCCGGGAACGGGGAAGAAATGGCCGATCAGCACCAGCGCGATCGATAGGCCGCGCCAGCCGTCGAGATAGGCAAGCCTGGTTCTTGCCGAGCTGTCGGCGACAGGCCTGGACACGACAAGACGCGTCGCGGAAATATCCGTCATGCCGGTCCCTTCATTGAACCTGCGAAAGGCGGGCTGGAGGCCGCATTCCTCCAGCTATATTGCAGTGCACCAGAACTTTGTGCAAGTGCGAGATAACGACACGTCCGAAGTACGGGGATGGACAGAAGCGTCGTCGAGCCCCTTCCCAAAACCAACGGTCGGTAGTCTCAGGCGTTGGCGGCAGGCGCTGCGCGCCATGGCCAGCTGATTGCCAAATAGTACATTGCCATCCTGGCTGGCTAACGCAGAATGTACTCACGATTTCCGCGGCGCCGTGCGGCAGGCCTGCTCTTCCGCCATCCAATGCCTTGCCCGTTTGTCCAAATCGGCCGAATGTGCCGCGGACAGATCCACTGAACAGAGACAGTGCATGACCGGCTTCGTCCTCCCCCTGCCCGCAACCCCGTCGGTGGCCGTGGCCGGCTCGCCGGAGCGTTTTGCGGTGCGCCGGATTTTCTGCGTCGGCCGCAACTACGCCGCCCATGCCCGCGAGCTCGGCAATGACGAGCGCGACCCGCCCTTCTTCTTCACCAAACCGGGCGACGCAGTGGTCGACGCGGCAGTCGGTTCGGGCGCCACGATCCCCTACCCGCCGCTGACCCAAAACCTGCATCACGAAATCGAGCTGGTCGTCGCGATCGGCAGAGCCGGCTTTCGCATCCCGCGCGAGCGCGCGCTGGACCATGTCTGGGGCTACGGCGTCGGCGTCGACCTGACCCGCCGCGACCTTCAGGACGAGGCGAAAAAGGCGGCAAGGCCGTGGGACTGGTCGAAAGCCTTCGACCGTTCCGCGCCCTGCGGCCCGCTGGTTCCGGCGCAAAAATCCGGTCGTCCCGAAAACGGCCGCATCTGGCTCGCCGTCAACGGCGAGATCAGGCAGGACGGCGACCTCGCCGAACTGATCTGGCCGGTTCCCGACATCGTCTCGATTTGCAGCGAGGCGGTAGAACTTAGGCCCGGCGACCTGATCTTCACCGGAACGCCGGCCGGCGTCGGCGCCGTTGGGCCGGGCGAAAAGATCACCGGTGGCGTCGACGGCATCGGCGAAATCGAACTGACCATCGGCCAACCGAGCCCGTGACACAATGAGCGATATCGTCCTTCACAACTACTACCGTTCCTCGACCTCTTACCGGGTGCGGATCGCGCTGGAGATGAAGGGCTTGGCCTACGACTACGTGCCGCATCATTTGCGCCACGGCGAGCATCTGGATCCCGCCTACCTCGCGGTCAATCCGCAAGGGCTGGTGCCGGCGCTGGTCCTCAGCGATGGCACGCTGCTGACGCAATCGCTGGCGATCATCGAATATCTCGACGAGACCACGCCCGAGCCGCCGCTGCTGCCCAAGGATGCGCCTGGCCGCGCCCGCGTCAGAATGCTGGCGCAGATGATCGCCTGCGACATCCATCCGGTGAACAATCTGCGCGTGCTAACCTCGCTTCGCACACTGTTCGGCGCCGGCGACCAGGATGTCGTCAACTGGTTCCGGCACTGGGTCAACGAAGGCTTCCAGCCGCTTGAAAAGATTCTGGCTTCCTCGCCCGAGACCAAGACATTCTGCCATGGCGACACGCCGGGGCTGGCCGACATCTGCCTGATCGCACAGGTCACCAGCAATGCCCGCTTCGGCGTCGACATGACGCCCTACCCGACGATCTCGCGCATCAATGCCGCCTGCATGGCGCTGCCGGCGTTCCGGAAGGCCGCGCCGGAGAACCAGATCGATGCCGAATAGCCGCAAATTGCGTGAAGTGATGAGGAACTGCTGATGAAAGCCGTCGTCTTCGAAAAATTTGGCGAAACGCCGACGATCCAGACCGTTCCCGATCCGGAGCCGGCACCGGAAGGCGTCGTCATCAAGGTCGAGGCGACTGGCCTCTGCCGCAGCGACTGGCATGGCTGGATGGGCCATGACGATGGTATCCGCCTGCCGCATGTGCCGGGTCACGAACTGGCCGGCGTCGTGGTGGCGGCCGGCAGCCAAGTGACCCGCTGGAAGGGCGGCGAGCGCGTCACCGTGCCGTTTGCCGTCGGCTGCGGCCGCTGCTTCGAATGCACCTCGGGCAACCACCAGGTCTGCGAGCACCAGTTCCAGCCCGGCTTCACTGCTTGGGGATCGTTCGCCGAATATGTCGCCATCGACCATGCCGACACCAATCTCGTGCGCTTGCCCGACGAGATGGAATTCGCCACCGCCGCCAGCCTCGGCTGCCGCTTCGTCACCTCGTTCCGCGCCATCGTTGATCAGGGCCGGGTGACGCCCGGCGAATGGGTGGCCGTGCATGGCTGCGGCGGCGTCGGCCTGTCGGCGATCATGATCGCCAGCGCCATGGGCGCCAATGTCATCGCCATCGACCTCACCGACGAGAAGCTGGACTTCGCCAAAAAGATCGGCGCGGTGGCGACGATCAATGCGGCAAAGACGCCGAACGTGGTCAAGGCGGTCAAGCAGATCACCAATGGCGGCGCGCATATGTCGATGGACGCGCTTGGCCACCCCAGTACCTCGTTCAACTCGATCGCGAACCTGCGCCGGCGCGGCCGCCACGTGCAGGTCGGCCTGATGCTCGGCGACCATGCCAGGCCGCAGATTCCGATGGACAAGGTGATCGCCTTCGAGCTCGAGATCCGCGGCAGCCACGGCATGCAGGCGTTTCGTTACCAGGCGATGATGGAGATGATCCGCACCGGCAAGCTCAAACCCGAACTCCTGGTCGGCAAGACGATCAGCCTCGAGGAAGCGCCGGCCGCTTTGATGGCGATGGGCGGCTTCGAAGGCATCGGCATCGGCGTGGTGACCAGATTCTAGATCACGCCCCGAGTCTGGATCAGCGAAACGACGCGCAGACCTCCCGCACGCAGGCTCGCAGCCAGCGCTGTGCTGGATCGGCATCAAGCCGCGGATGCCACAGCATCGAAATGGTGACCTCCTCGATAGCGACCGGCAACGGAAAGCTGTACATGCCCGTGCGCGCGCCCAGCGTGTGCCGTTCGGGGACGCTGGCGATCAGATCGGAGGCGCGCGCCATGGCGAGCGTGGCCGAGAAGCTGGAAACCATGCACACGATCGTCCGCTGGAGACCGAGCAATTTCAAGGCCTCGTCGATCGGCCCTTTTTCGCGGCCACGCCGCGAAACGCTGATGTGGCGGCCGGCCGCATAGCGTTCCGGCGTCACAAGGCCCTCGCTCAGTCTATGTCCCGTTCGCACCGCACCGATGAAGCGGTCGCGAAACAGCGCCTGAATGCGCATTTCAGGGCTCGTTTCACTGGCAACCCCGATTTCGAGATCAACCGCCGCGTCGCGCAGCGACGTGTCGTTCTTGTCGGATTTCGGCGCAAAACGCAGCCGCACACCGGGCGCGTCCGCTTCGATGCGGGCGACAAGACGCGGTGCGAACTCCTCGACGAAACTTTCGTTGGCGCGCAGCGTGAAGACCCTGTCGAGAGCAGCGAGGTCGAGGAGCCTGGCCGGGCGCAGGAGCGCTTCCGCATCCTGCACGACGCGGCCTACCTGTCGCTGCAATTCGAGTGCGCGCGGCGTCGCAACCAGGCCACGGCCGGCCCGAACCAGCAATGGGTCGCCTGTCGCTTCCCGCAACCGCGCCAGCGTCCGGCTCATCGCCGAGGGACTGAGGCGCAGCCGCCCGGCCGCGCGCGCCACACTGCCCTCGGTCAGCAGCACATCGAGGGCAACAAGCAGATTGAGATCGGGCGACGACATGGAACGACCATAGCACAGCTCGGCCGTGATGTGGCGTTTCATGCACGAATAAGATGCAAATACTGCGCCTTCCGCCACATCATGCAGGGGAATAGCTTGCGGCAACTCCGATTTGGGGCTGGCCGGCAAAGGAGTTCACCGTGACATCGACCGCTGAAAAGACCTGGGACGAAGTTGCCCCGGTGAGCGTCCGCTCGGCTCGATGGGCATTGGCAAGCCTGTCGCTTTCAACGCTGCTGTCGTCGCTCGCCACCAGCATCGCCAGCGTCGGCCTGCCATCGCTGATGCAGGCGTTTGGCGCATCGTTCCAACTCGTGCAATGGGTCGTCCTGGCCTATCTGCTCGCCATCACCACCTTGATCGTCAGCGCCGGGCGGCTCGCCGATATATTCGGCCGCCGCCCGCTATTGCTCGGCGGCATTGCCCTGTTCACCTTCGCATCCGTGCTTTGCGGGCTCGCGCCGACGCTCTGGCTGCTGATCGCCGCACGGGCGGCACAGGGGCTTGGCGCGGCCGTCATGATGGCTCTGACGCTGGCCTTTGTCGCCGACACGGTTCCCCGGGAAAAAACCGGCAGCGCCATGGGCCTGCTCGGCGCCATGTCGGCGATCGGCACCACGCTTGGCCCCTCACTTGGCGGACTGCTGATCGCCGGCCTCGGCTGGCGCGCGATCTTCCTCATTAATCTGCCGTTGGGGGCGCTGGCCTTCGCGCTCGCCTGGCGCGTCCTGCCGGCCAGAAAAAAGATAGCGGAATCGGATCGGCGCGGTTTCGACTGGATCGGCACGGCCTTGCTCGCTCTGACGCTGGCCGCCTATGCGCTCGCCATGACCCTTGGGCGCGGCAGTTTTGGCTCTCTCAATGTCGGCTTGCTGATTGCCACCGCGGTGGCTGGCCTCCTGTTCATCATTGCGCAGACAAGGGCCGAGAACCCTTTGATCCAGCCTGCCAGGTTCCGCGACCAGGCGTTGAACGCAAGCCTCGTTATGAACCTGATCGTCGCCACCGTGATGATGGCGACGCTGGTGGTCGCGCCATTCTATCTGTCGCGCGCGCTTGGGCTGGACGCAGCCATGGTCGGGCTGGTTCTGTCGACCGGCCCTCTGGTTACCGCACTGGCGGCGCTGCCGGCCGGACGTCTGGTCGATCGTTTCGGGGCGCACCGGATGATGATCGTCGGCCTGTTCGATCTCGCTATTGGTACCTTTGCTCTGTCGCGGGCGGAATTCGGTATTGCCGGCTATGTCGTACCAATCATCATCGTCTGCACGGGCTACAGCCTGTTTCAGACCTCCAACAACTCAGCCGTGATGACCGGCGTGGCATCCGACCAGCGCGGCGTCGTCTCGGGCCTGCTCAATCTGTCGCGCAATCTCGGCCTGATCACCGGTGCGTCCTTGATGGGCGCGGTGTTTGCCTTCGCGTCGGCTGGTGGAAGCGAAGGCACCGGTCAGCAGATATCGGCATCTGCGGCAGCCGCACGCGGCATGCAGGTCACTTTCCAGGTCGCGACGGTCCTGGTGCTGATGGCGCTGATCCTTGCGATATTTTCAGCCCGCACCACTGCCGGGCGAACAGATATCGTTGCCAAGCATCCTTAAGGATTCCACCTGGTTCGCATGCAACTCCGGCAGCTGGCGCACCTACCTCGCATATCTCTTGGCACCGACCACGCAAAGCACGACGGCGGCGGTGACGGCGACCATGGCGGGACTGACCTGCTCATGCAAAAGCGCTGCCGCCAGCCCCAGGCCGAAGAAGGGCTGCAGCAGTTGCAACTGCCCGACCGCGGCGATGCCGCCTTGCGCCAGGCCGCGATACCAGAACACGAAACCGATCAGCATGCTGAACAGCGAAACATAGGCCAGGCCTATCCAGGCGCCCGTGCCGACACTTTCGAGCGACGGCGGCATGGTGATGAACGTCAGCGCCAGCATGACCGGCAGCGACAGCACCAGCGCCCACGAGATCACCTGCCAACCGCCGAGCTTGCGCGACAGCGCCGCTCCTTCCGCATAGCCCAATCCGCACACGATGATGGCGGCCAGCATCAAGATGTCGCCGAGCGGCGAGACCGACAGGCCTTGGGTGACTGCAAAACCAGCGACAAGGGCGCTGCCGAGGCATGAGAACAGCCAGAACGCCGGCTTCGGGCGATCACCGCCTCGAACCACGCCGAAGATCGCGGTCGCCAACGGCAACAGGCCGACGAAAATGATGGAGTGAGCCGAATTGATGTGCTTGAGCGCCAGCGCCGTCAGCAGGGGAAAGCCGACCACGACCCCAAGCGCCACGATCGCCAGCGGGAACAGATCTCGCCGCTCCGGGCGCTTCTGGCGAAAGAGAAGCAGCAGCGCCAGGCCGAGGATGCCCGCCGAAGCCGCACGGGCGACCGTTACGAACACCGGATCGAAATCCATCACCGCCACGCGCGTCGCCGGAAGCGAACCGCTGAAGATCAGCACGCCTATGAACCCGTTGACCCAGCCACTCGCCGCCCAACTACTCGCCGTCTTGTCCATCGATGCCCTGCTCGTTTTCGCTCTCTATCGGGCCGGGCGTATGGCTCCGCCAGAGACAATCAGGTACAGTTTGACAAAACCGTCATGGGAGGGCGAGCAGTACGGATGGATGAGCAGACGACAACAGATGAGGGCAGCCGGACGCTTGTCGAAAGCGTCATGGCGACGATCAGGCACAGGATCGCCGCGCGCAGCCTGACACCGGGAATGCGGCTGCCTTCGATCCGGGCTTTCGCCAAGGCCATGCAGGTTTCCAAATCCACCGTGGTCGAAGCCTATGAGCGTCTAGCGGCGGAAGGCATGATCCGCTCGCGGCCGGGCTCTGGTTTCTATGCCGCCGGACCGTTGGCTCCGCTGTCGCTGGCCGAGATCGGCCCCAGGCTTGACCGTGCTGTCGACCCACTCTGGGTCTCGCGCCAATCGCTGGAAGCCGGCGATGGCGTCCTGAAACCGGGTTGCGGCTGGTTGCCGGCGTCATGGATGCCCGAGGCTGGATTGCGCCGGGCATTGCGGACGGTGGCCCGCGCCGACGATGCCGCGCTGACCGATTACGGCACGCCGCTCGGCTTGCCGGCGCTACGCCACCTGCTGGCACGGCGCATGGCCGAGCACGGGATCGAAGCCTCTCCGGACCAGATCATGCTGACGGAATCGGGAACCCAGGCGATCGACCTGCTGTGCCGGTTCCTGCTCGAACCGGGTGACACGGTATTGGTCGACGATCCCTGCTATTTCAACTTCCATGCCCTGTTGCGCGCCCATCGGGCCAAGGTGATCAGCGTCCCCTACAAGCGCTCGGGTCCGGACATCGAACTGTTCGCGCAGGCACTGAACGAGCACCGGCCGCGCCTCTACATCACCAATTCGGCGCTCCACAATCCGACCGGCGCGATATTGTCCCCGGTCGTTGCCCATCGGGTGCTGAAGCTCGCCGACCAGTCGGGGCTGACGATCATCGAGGACGATATCTTCGCCGATTTCGAACACACGCCGGCGCCCAGGCTGGCTGCCTTCGACGGCCTCAGCCGGGTCATCCATATCGGAAGCTTTTCCAAGACGCTGTCGGCATCGGTGCGCTGCGGCTTCATCGCAGCTCCTCGCGACTGGATGGAAGGATTGACCGATCTCAAGATCGCCACGTCGTTTGGCAGCGGTCGGCTTGCATCCGAACTGGTGCTGACGCTGCTGAAGGACGGCCTCTATCGCAAGCACGTCGATCTGCTGCGCGCGCGGCTCTCGCGCGCCATGGAAGAAACCAGCACCCGCCTGAGGGCAATCGGCATCGTGCCATGGATAGATCAGCCGGCCGGCATGTTTTTATGGTGCAGGCTGCCGGAGGGGATCGATGCCGCGGATGTCGCCCGCCATGCCCTGTCGGCCAATGTCGTGCTTGCGCCCGGCAATGCGTTCAGCCTGTCCCGGTCAGCCAGTCGTTACATGCGCTTCAACGTCGCCCAATCGGGAGACGACCGGATTTTCAGGGCGCTTGAAGAGGCGATGTCTCGTTGATTGCGCTGCCGCAAAACTGAGGCTGAACTCTCAGGTGCCGGCCCGCTTGCGGCGTGCGTAAAGCATGACGAGCGTCTCGGCGGTCAGCGCCGGCCTCTGCTCGCCTTCGATCTCGACCGTATTGGCAGCCTTCATCAGATATTGGCCCGGACCTTTGTCTTCCATCGACAACAGCGTGGTGCGCAGCCTGATTCGCGAGCCGACCCTGACCGGCGCCACGAAGCGCACTTTGTCGAAACCGTAATTGAACGCGGCCTGCGTGTTTTCGGGCACGATCCCCATCTCAAGCGCCAGCGCGCCGATGATCGACAGGGTCAGGTAGCCATGCGCGATCGTGGTGCGGAACGGGCTTTGCCGCTTCGCCCGCTCCGGATCGACATGGATCCATTGATGATCGCCAGTGCATTCGGCAAACTGGTCGATGCGGTGCTGATCGACCAGCGTCCAGTCCGAGACGCCCAACTCCTGCCCGGCCATCGCCCTGAGTTGCTCGAAGGTCGGCGGCGTCCTCGGCCGTATCTGCGTCATTCCTGCTTTCCCGATCGCTTGCCTGTTCCGGACCACGACGGGCCGCCCCTGTCAATTCGCCAGTGCGATTCCAGCCCATATTCTTCGGCCGCGAACCGCCGGTCTTCGCCGCCGGCAAGCGTGCTGCCGGGGAACAGCTTATTTCTTGTCGTGGCCGGCGCGGATCTCCTCCATCGCCTCCTTGATCCGGCTGCGCAGGATTTCGATCGATTCGGTGCCGGATACCCTCGCCAGTTCGGCCATCTCGCCGGCATTCTTCAGCGCGGTCTCGAAGGATTTCCTGGCGAACGCCGCCTGCTTTTGCATCATTTCCTGCGGATTGCCGGGCGCCCTGTAGTTTTGTGCCATGTCGGTGATTTCGCGCAGCGTGTCCTGCAGCATCTCGCGTTGCCTTGACAACAGCGCCGAGGCTCCGGCGGCGCTCGCCCGGGCCGACTTCTCCAGCGCTTCCAAGTTTTTGCGGTTGTGAGCGAGGATCGCCTCGACGTCGACATTCGGCAGCTTCAGGTCGCGGCCGAACTTGCCGAACATGTCGATGAAGGACTCGGACTCCGGTCGTTTTGCCATGGTTCTCTCCCCCTGTTGCCGTGAACGCCGCCACTGCACGGAAGATAGTGCAGCGAAGCTCAGCGGTCCATTCGGACGAGTCAGCCGACGAGAAACAGCCGTTCGGCGGTGTAGAGCACGAGCCCGGCAAGGCCACCGATGATCATGCCGTTGAAGCGGATATATTGCAGGTCCTTGCCGATGTTCATTTCGATCAGCCTTGTCAGTTGCGCGAGGTCCCAGCGCTTGACCTGGTCGGCGATGAACTTCGACACGCCGCTCTTCTGGCTTTCGACGAACGACGCCAGCGCCACGATGAACCCCTGGTTCATGTCGGCCCTGATCTGCGCGTCGTCGGCAAGATCGCGGCCGACCTCGACGAACATGGTGGCGAGATGGTCGCGGATCATCGAATTCGGCGCCTTGGCGTCCTGTTCGATGAACAGCCGCAGGCTGTCCCACATATCGCCGGCCAGCGCGCTGAGCTCCGGCCGGGCAAGGAAATCGCGTTTCAGCTTTTCGGCGCGCCTGGCATATTGTTTGGATGTCCTCAACCGCTCGACGAAGGTTTCGACGAAAAGATCGAATTCGGCCCGCATCGGGTGGTGCGGATCGGCCCGCACTTCATCGAGCAGCGAGCCGGCCGACGCAACGATCTTCTTCAACAGATAGGCGTCGGCGCGAAACAGGTTGAACAGCGACGGCAGTTCCTCGCGGATCTTCTCGCGCATCGTCGCCAGCGCCTGCTCGTCGCTCAGGAAGCGGCCGACCACCTTGGTGAACTCGTCGAACAGTTTCTGGTGGCGGCGATCGTCGGTCAGCGCCGACAGCAGCTCGGCGGCGAGCGGCGCCAGCGGCACCTTTTCGATCTGCTCCAGCATACGGCTGGTGATGAAGCCGCGCAGTCCGGATTGCTCGACCGCCGCCAGCGTCTGCGGCACCAGCCGGCCGACGAAGCGCGACAGGTCGGCGGCGCGGTTCGGGTCGGCCAGCCAGTCCGCGACCAGCGCGGAAAAGTCGACCTCGGCGAGCTTTTCGCGCACCGGTTCCGGCGCCAGGAAATTGGCCTCGATGAAGCGGCCGAGATTGTCCGCGATGCGGTTCTGGTTTTCCGGGATGATCGCCGTATGCGGGATCGGCAGGCCAAGCGGCCGCCGAAACAGCGCCACCACCGCATACCAGTCGGCCAGCCCGCCGATCGTCGCCGCCTCGGCGAAAGCGGCGACGAAGCCCAGCCACGCATGCCGGCTCTCGAGCGATTTCGCCACCGCAAAGACCAGCACGCAAAACGCAAGTGCTGCGGCGGCGGCGAACTTGGTGCGCCTGAGCGCCGAAAGCTTGGCGTCGGCATCGGCGTCGAACCGGACGGACGCGACGGATGCAAATGCCGGGGCTGGTCGTGACATGATGGGCCGCTCCTGATCGTGTATGCGAACTTATCTAGTGTCGCCTGCCCCAGAAAGCGCGCCGCTGGTTCCGGCGCGCGCAATCGTGCACGCAAACTTGACGCCGGAATTCACCTATTATGCAGCGCCAGTCTGGAATTGTTCCAAACTATAGGCCATATTGACGCCAACCACTGTTATGTGAGGACACAATGCGGCTTACCCGTCAGACCAACTACGCCATGCGCATTCTGATGTATTGCGCCGCCAACACCGAGCGGTTGAGCCGCATCCCCGAGATCGCCGCCGCCTATTCGGTATCTGAACTTTTCCTGTTCAAGATCCTGCAGCCGCTGGTCGAAAACGGCCTGATCGAAACGGTGCGCGGCAGGAATGGCGGCGTCAGGCTCGGCCGCGCGGCCGAATCAATCAGCCTGTTCGACGTCGTGCGCGTGACGGAGGAAAGCTTTGCCATGGCCGAGTGCTTCGAGAACGACGCCGCCGAATGCCCGCTGGTCGACAGCTGCGCGTTGAATTCGGCATTGCGCGAAGCGCTCAACGCCTTCTTCGCCGTGCTGTCTCGCTACACGATCGCCGATCTGGTGGCGGCGCGCCCGAACGTGAGGCACCTGCTCGGCATCGACATGCTGGTGCAAAGGGCGCCGGCCGCCTGACTTCTCGGATTGCCTACGCTGCCGATTGCGGCAATACGAACGGCATGTTTGCGGCCGGCAACACACCGACCTTCAGCCGGCAATCGAAGACCTTTTCGATCAGCTCGTCGCTGAGCACCTGCTGCGGCGAACCTGTAGCGGCGAGCTTGCCGCGATGCATCACGAAAATCCTGTCGGCATACATCGCCGTCAAATTGAGGTCGTGCAGGATGGCGACCACGCCGCCTCCCCGTCTGGCGAAATCACGCGCGATGTCCATGATGATCAGCTGGTGTTTGATGTCGAGGCTGGACACCGGCTCATCGAGGAACAAATAGCGCGGCTTGCCGTCGAGCACCGGCGCCCAGACCTGACAGAGGACGCGGGCAAGCTGCACGCGCTGCTGTTCGCCGCCGGACAGCTCCTGGTAGAAGCGGCCTGCAAAACCGTCGAGGTCGACGCGAGCCAGCGCCCGTTCGGGCAGGCGCTGGTCCTCGCCGGGCAGCGCGCCGGAACGCCCGCCGACCAGGCCCAGCCTGACGATCTCACGCACGGTGAACGGGAAGGACAGCGTCGTCGCCTGCGGCAGCACGGCGCGCAGCGCCGCCGCTTCGATCGGCTTCATCGCCGATAGATTGCGGCCGTTGATGGTGACCTCTCCCGAATAGCCAAGATCGCCGGACAGTGCTTCGAGGAAGGTCGTCTTGCCCGAACCGTTGGGGCCGACGATGGCCGCGATTTCGCCGGGCCGCGCCTCGAAATCCACATTGGCGACAATGCGCTTGCCGCCGATCGCCACCGAGACATCGCGCGCTTCGATCATAAGAACCCCTTAGAGACTGTTTCGAAAATCGCTCTGGCAACGCCATCAGATGGCCGCCAGAGTAGAGTTTCCAAACGGTCTCTCACAGGTCGATGACGCCGCGCTTGCGCAGCAGGATCCACAGGAAGAACGGGGCACCGGCGACCGCGGTGACGATGCCGATCGGCAATTCGGCCGGGGCAACGATGGTGCGGGCAACGGCGTCGGCCAACAGCAGCAACGCGGCGCCGAGCAGCGCCGATGCCGGCAGCAGGTAACGGTTGTCGGGGCCGATCAGCAGACGCAGCAGATGCGGCACCACGATGCCGACGAAACCGATGCCGCCGCTGACGGCGACCGACGCGCCGACCGCTGCCGAGACGCCGACGATCGCGGTGTATTTCAGCCGCTGCACCGGGATGCCGAGATGGCCGGCCGTCGCCTCGCCGAGCGCCAGCGCGTTGAGGCCGCGCGCCAGGAACGGCATTGCCGCCAGCGCCAGCACGATGACCGGCCCGACCGAGCCGATCTTTTGCCAGGTTGCGCCGCCCAGCGAACCGAGCTGCCAGAAGGTCAGGTCGCGCAATTGCCGATCGTCGGCCATGAAGATCAGGATGCCGGTCAGCGCCATCGCAAGCGCCGCCAGCGCGATGCCGGCGAGCAGCATGGTGGCGACCGAGGTCCGGCCTTGCCGTGTCGCGACCTGATAGAGCAGCAATGTCGTCGCCAGCCCGCCGCAGAACGCAGCCAGCGGCAGAGCCAGCGTGCCGAGCGCCGAAGTCAGCGGCGCCAGCATGGTCGAGCCGAGCACGATGACGGCGACCGCACCGAGGCTCGATCCGGCCGAAACGCCGATCAGGCCGGGGTCGGCCAGCGGATTGCGGAACAGCCCCTGCATGACGGCACCGGAGACGGCAAGCGATGCGCCGATCAGCACGCCCAGAATGATGCGCGGCAGACGGATGTCATGGATGATCAGGCGGTCGCGGGCGCTCAACGCCGCATCGCCGGGCAACGCGCCGAACAGCCAGTTGTGCATGACGCCGATGGCCGAGGCATCGGATGCGCCGGAGGTCAGCGACAACAGCACGGCGACAGCCAGCCCGACGCAGAGCAGCACGATGACGAGACGGGCGCGCCGCGAACGGTCACCCTCGGCGGCCGTCGCCATGATGCCCGCCGCACCGGCGATCGAATGATCCGCCATCGCGCTCAATCCGTGACCTGGCCGCCATAGAGCGAGACGGCGAGGTCGTGGATGGCGTCGGCCGTGCGCGGGCCGAAGCCGAGCAGATAGCCGCCGTCCATGCGGATCAGCTTGCGGGCGGCACCCGCCGGCGTCGAAGCCACGGCAGGGTTCGAAAACAATTCGTCATCCGCGGTGGCCGGTCCGGCATTGTTCATCATCAGGATCACGTCGGGCCTGGCGGTGATGACTGCCTCGTCCGACAATTGCTTGTAGCCGGCAAAGCCGTCGATGGCGTTGATGCCGCCCGAAAGCTTGATGATGCCGTCGGCGGCGGTGTCGCTGCCGGCGGCAAGCAGCTTGCCGCCCTGCATCGACAGCACGAACAGGATGCGCTTGCGCGCCTTGATCGACGCGGTCTGCTTTTCTGCAGCCTTCAGCTTGGCGTCTATCTGGGCCGCCAGCGCATCGGCCTTGGCCTCGGTGCCGAGCGCCTTGCCGACGATGTGGATCTTTTCGAGAATGCCCTGATTATCATGGCGCTCGGGCACCTCGATGAATGGGATGCTTGATTTCTTCAAGACGTCGACGGCTTCCTTCGGTCCGCTGCCGTGCAGGGCCAATATGCCCGACGGATTGACCGACAGCACACCCTCCGGCGACAGCTGGCGCATGTAGCCCACGTCAGGCAGTTCTGCCGCCGCTTGCGGATAGCGGCTGGTCGAATCGCGCGCGACAAGACGATCCTGTTCACCGAGCGCGTAGACGATCTCGGTGATCGAGCCGCCGATGGCTACGATCCTCGAGCGGTCGGCGAAAGTCGCGATGCCCTCGGCGGCTTGAGCCGGCATCAGCGCGGCGAACGCCAGGAAAACAGCGGCCGCAGGACCAGGCGCCGACCTGGAGACCGATGCCAGCCTGGAGAAAAGAACCATCGTCGTTTTCCTCAGGCTGCGGTCGGGCTTGGAATACGCGGCAGGTTTTCGGCCAGAAAGCGCCAGTCTTCGCGCTCGCTTTCGCCTTCATGCCGCTTACCGAAGAACTGGATGATCATCTTGCCGTCGGCGCCATAGACTTCGAGCGACGTGACATGGCCGTCCTTGGTCGGCTTGCGCACGGCCCAGACCTCATCGATGTGGTCGGTGCGCAGGTGCAGGTGGAAGGTCTCGTCGAGCACGTTGAGCCATGGTCCCATCGGCTTGATCGAGGCGATGGGGCCGGAATGGATCTGGATGCAGCCGCGATTGCCGACAAAGCACATGATCGGCATGGCGCCAGCAGCGGCGTGGTTGAACATGGCGCCCACCGCATCCTTGTCGACCAGCCAGGCGTAGTCCTGGCCGACCATGCGCACCGCCTGGCGGCGGCTGAGCTTCAGTGTCTTCAACATGCCGAAGAACTGATGCACGTCGGTCAGCTGGCTCCAGCGGTCGCGCAGATCGTCGACGCTCGCCGAATTGCCCGCAGTCTCGGTCTCGTCGTCAGCCGCGCCCGCTGAAATCGCCACCGTCGGTTCCTGGTTCGGCGATTCCAGCCCGGCCACCAGCTTCTGATAGGCGTAGAGGTTGGATGCGGGTCTGAGATGCACCTTGTGCATCGCCTCGCCTGCGGTGTCGAAGAACTGCAGGCTGCGTCGGATGTCGGCGCCGTCGCGCTTTTCCACGGCGAAGCCGTGCGCCCAGACTTTCGGGAAGATGCGCAGGTCGATGTTCTCACCGAGCACCATGGCATTGTGATTGCCGGTGACGACCCTGTCGTAGACGCCGATCTTCTCGTGCACCGCGCTTTCGTTGCGGGTCAGCGCCATCACCTCACCGACAGCTTCGAGGCCAGTCAGGAGGTCGTTGACACGCGGCTCGACGCGCACGACGCCGTCGCCGCAATGCGCGGCGACCAGTTCGGCCTCCGAAATCCCGAGCTGGGCGGCGAGGTCGCGCTCGCGCATTTTCGGATTGTCTGCCCGTGCCCGCCGGATCTCGTGCGGGGCGGGTTTTACGCGCTGGTCCATTTCTACCACCTACTTGTTGAGGATGAGCTTGCCCTGCCGGGTGATCTTCAGCCGATACAGCGCACCGTGATGTTCGATGCCGATCTCGTGCTCGCCCTGGAACAGCGTGTTGCTGGACAGCGTTCTCACGGCCGATTGGACCCGGTCGAAACGGACGGAATTTTCGTCGGAACGGCGGACGCGATAGCGAAAGTCGCTGGGATTGTGCGTGTTCATTGGTTCGATCCCTTTCCGGTGCTGGGCATCTGGCTCGGCGCCTGCGTGCAATGCCGATTCAATTCTTGACTCGAATGATCATGTTATCTAGCAGTGCAATACCGGAGTAAATGAGTCAACATTTAAGAGCCGGATGCGATGAAAAATGCCAGCGAGCCCCAAGCCAGCCAGCATCGAACATGGATTCTCGGAGTTGCAGCATGGGGTTGGCAAATTGGGGACGGCTGGCGGGCAGCGGCCTGACACATTGTTCTATGACAAGCAAAATGGCCGCGTTGCTGGCCGGCGCGGCGGCGATCCCGCTCCTCGCCACACCGGCCGGCGCCCAGCAGACCGCCCAGCCGGCAGCCGACCAGCAGACTGACCTGTCTCAACAGCCCGAACAGGCAAAGCCGGCCCCCGGCATCACGCTGCTCGACAAGATCCTGATCCTCAGCCGTACCGGCGAGACGGCGATCGAGTCGCTTGCTTCGGCCAGCCATGTCGACGAGGAACAGCTCGAGCGCCGCATGGCGACGACGCCCAACGAAATGCTGTTCGGTGTACCGGGTGTCGCCGTCCAGGCCGACGCAAGGCGTGTCAGCTCCAGCATCAACATCCGCGGCCTGCAGGATTTCGGCCGCGTCTCGGTCATCGTCGACGGTGCCCGCCAGAATTTCCAGCGCTCGGATCACGGTACGCAATCGACCTTCTACATCGATCCCGAACTGATCAAATCCGTCGACGTGATCCGCGGCCCGGTCGCCAACACCTACGGCTCCGGGGCGATCGGCGGCGTCGTCTTTTTCGACACCAAGGATGCGCAGGATTTCCTCAAGCCGGACGAGACCTGGGCGGCATCAGCGACCGGACGTTATGAAACCAACGGTAAAGGCTGGACCACCAGCGCCACCGGCGCCTATCGGATCAACGAGAACTGGGACGTGCTCGGCAATATCGTCTACCGCGACTATGACGACTACAAGCATGGCGGCGGCGACACTGTGGCGGGCACTGGCTTCGATGTCTTGAGCGGCCTGCTCAAGACGACCATCCGCCCCAGCGAAAACAGCGAGCTGAAGCTCGGCTGGATCGGCTCGAACGACGGATGGACCGAGACCAGCGGCAGCGCGCCGGTGAACGACGCCGACCTGCAGGCGAATACCTTCACGGCCCGCTACAACATCACCGACGAAGACAAAAGCTGGCTCGATCTCCACGTCAACGCATCCTACAACAAAACCAAGCTCGATCTGACGACCCTTATCGCGCAAAACCGGTTTGATCCGGTCACCGGCCTTCCGATCGTCCTGCCAGCGGGTTCGAAATCGACGTTCGACATCGGCACCTCCGGCATCGACATCTGGAACACGTCGAGATTCGAGACCGTCGGCATTGCGCATGAGCTGACCTATGGCGGCGACTGGGTTGGCGACGATGTCGAGACAGGCGGCACGGCGGGCGGCGACAGTTTCTACACGCCCTCGGGCAACAGGAACGTCTCCGGCGCTTACGTCCAGGACAAGCTCACCTGGGACTGGCTCGAGGTCATCGCCGGGGTGCGTTACGACAGCTACAAGCTCGACAGCGATGTCGGCGAAACCTCGGGTAACCGGCTGTCGCCACGCATTACAGTAGGCGTTTCGCCCTTCGAAACCGCCAGCCTTTCCGGGCTGCAATTCTACGGCACCTACGCGGAAGGCTATCGTTCTCCGTCGCTGTCGGAGACCCTGATCAGCGGCAACCATCCAGCCGGCGTCAGCTTCCCGTTCCTCCCCAACCCCAATCTCAAGCCCGAAACCGGCAAGACTGTGGAGTTTGGCGTCAACTACAGCACCAACGGCGTCATCGAGGCCGACGACGCGCTGCGGCTGAAGGCGGCCTATTTCAACAACAATGTCGACGATTACATCGACGGCGTAACTCTATCGGCGTTCGACCCGACCAGCGGCTGCCCGTTCGGTCCGGGCATACCGATCTGCTTCCAGTATCAGAATTTCGCCAAGGCCAAGATCCGCGGCTTCGAGATGGAGGGCGTCTATGACGCCGCCTGGGGCTTTGCCGGGCTTTCCGCCTCGGTCACCGACGGCCGCACGATTTCCTATGAAGGCGAACGGGCGGACCTTGTCACCGTCCCCTCCTCCCAGGTCACCGGGCAACTCGGCTTTCGCTTTCTCGAGGACCGGCTGACCATCGGCGGCGAGGTGCAATACAACGGCAAGCCGCAGGGCAATCCGGTGGCCAGGGACTACACGCTGGTCAATGCATTCGCCAGCTACCAGGCGACCGACAATTTCAAGGTCGATTTCCGCGCCGACAATCTGTGCGACGTCAAATATGCCAACCCGCTGAACGCGTCGACGACGAGCGTCGTCTACGAGCCCGGCGTCACGCTGAAGCTGGCGGCGACCATGAGGTTTGGAGGCTGACGACAATGACAGGCATGACGGCATCCCTTCGTCTGTTCGCCGCGGCGCTGGCAATGTCGCTTGCGGCGGCTCCGGCATGGACACAACAGCAAGCGCCGGCGCTTCTCCTCGAGCTCAACGGCGCGCAGCCTTCCGACAAGGGCTGCCGCCTGACCTTCGTGGTCACCAACAATCTCGGCGCCGGTCTGTCCAAGGCGGCATTCGAGATCGCGCTGTTCAACGAGGTCGGTGTCGTCGATCGGCTGACCGTGCTCGATTTCAAGGAGCTGCCGGCAGGCAAGACCAAGGTGACGCGTTTCGACCTTGCCGGCACCGATTGCGGCAAGGTCAGCCGCGTGTTGATCAACAGCGCTACGGAATGCGCCGGCGCCGAGCCGAATGCCTGCATGCGCGGACTGAAGACGCAGACCAGGACCGGCATCGCCTTTGGGGTCTGAATTTTGGGACTGGAACCCGCCTTCGCACGAAACGCCGTGGCGTGGCCGCTAGCCGGCATCCTGCCGCCGGAGCCGGACGATCCGGATTTCGCCATCCCGCGCGGGGCGCTGCGTGTTTCGCCGCGCGACAGGCCGGAAGACAGTTACATCGCCGATGCCGATGGCGACTTGCCTACGGTCCCTGTGGAGCCGTTGTGGCAGGCACGACAGACGCAGCGGCGCCGCAACTGGACGGTGGCGATCGCCTGCTCTTGCGCATTCCACGTAGCCTTGGCGCTGGCCTTTCTCACGCTGCCGGACGACCGGCCAACGATCGAAGGTGCCGACCAGCAAGGCGAAATGCTGCTCGGCGCCGATCCGCAGCAGGCGGCCGGCAATGCCGCAGACGACCGGGAAGTGGCCAACGTAACGATGGTGACCATGCTCGACGCCAAGCCCGTCGAAACGGTCGAGGCACAGGCGACCGCGGCCGAGGAGACGCTCCAGCCGGTCACTGACGCGGCCGAAGCATCGGGAGTGGTCGAGCCGGTCAGCCAGGCCGCAACGGAAACTGCTGCCCTTGCCGATCGCACCGAGCCCGCACCTGCGCAACCGGTCCAGCCGGCGCGCCAGGACCCCTCGCCCGACATCCTTGCGACCGACAGGCTGGTGCCTGCCGACGACAATGCCGTGCCGCCGCCGGTGAGCGCCACCGAAACGGCCGAGCCTGCCGAGACAAGGGCACCGGCGCCAGCCGAAACAGTCCAGACGACCGAGACAGTCAGCGCGGCGGAAGAACCGAAGCTGGACAGGCCGGAGCCCAGGCAGTCGAAGAAGGCAACTGCAAAGAGCAAGCCGGCCAGGAAGGCCGAAGCAAACGAACCTGAAAAGCCGGCCCTGCGCAAGAAGTCGGGCAAGGCACTTGCCAAAGCCGATTCCAAGAAGAGAAAGACCGGCTCCGGCGGCCGTGACGAAACGGATGTCGCGCGCGGCACGGCCGACGGCAAGAAGGACGGCAAGATCCTGACCGCCAGCAGGGGCGGCAAATCAGGCGTCGGCAATGCCGCCGTCACCAACTATCCCGGCAAGATCAGGTCAAAACTGGTGCGGGCCTTCAATTCGACACGCACGCGCGCCACCGGCACGGCTACGGTTGCCTTCACAGTCGCTTCGAATGGCGGGGTCCGGTCCGCCAGGCTGACGGGCAGTTCGGGTGTTGCCGCGCTGGACAAGGCCGCTCTCGACGCGGTCCGCCGGGCTTCTCCGTTTCCCCCGATTCCAGACGGAGCTGGTCGCTCGGCCTGGCAGTTCGAAGTGCCGCTCGGTATCAGGTAGCGACCGTCCCCATGCCGACACCAAAGTTGGCGCCGCCCTGCCCGCGATACGCGAGCCCTGGCGAAACCTAGGCCGCAGCCAGCAGGCTGGCATTGCCGCCCGCCGCCGTGGTGTCGACGCAGACCGCGCGCTCGTGGGCATAGGCGGCCGGATAATAGACTTCGCTGACCAGCGGCACGATCGGGCCGGCGCGCTCGGCGATGACCTTACGCACGATGCGCGCGGCCTCGGGCGTGCCGGAAAAGGCGACGACATCGACCCGCAGCGAGCGCGCTTCGACCGGGTCCGGACGGCCGTCGATCGCCGCCAGCGGCAGGCCCTTGCCGGTCAGCGCCGACAGTGCCGCCGGCGCGCCGGGTGCGACGGCGAGCACGGCATTGCCGGCGGCCAGCGCCTGGATCGTCTGAGCAAGCAGCGTATCGGCGTCCGGACCGAGGCACAGCACGCGGCCGCGCGGCGACAGCGACAGCGTGTTGGCCTCGCCGGTCGGCCCGGGCAGGTCGACCTGGCCGAAATCGATCGCGGCTGCAGTGCCGATGGCCGCGGCACCCTTGCCGCGCAGATGTTTCCTCAGGATGGCGACGCGATCCGGACGCGTCGACCAGCCGCCAAACGCCGGATCCGGCAGATTGTCGGCGAGCTCGGTCGCCGTCACCTTGCGGCCTTCGGCAAGATGGGTGCCGGCCTCCGGCCCCTTGCGGAAGCGCCGGAGATAATGCGGGCCGCCGGCCTTCGGCCCGGTGCCGGAAAGCCCCTCGCCGCCGAACGGCTGCGCGCCGACGACGGCGCCGATCTGGTTGCGGTTGACGTAGATGTTGCCGGCATGGATGCCGTCGACGAAATGCTGGGCGCGGCCTTCGATGCGGGTGTGCAGACCGAAGGTCAGGCCATAGCCCTTGCGGTTGATCGCGGCGATCACCGCATCGATCTCGTCGGCATCGAAGGTGGCGACATGCAGCACCGGGCCGAACACCTCGCGCTCCAACTCCTCGATGCCCTTGACCCGAAAGACGTGCGGCGCGACGAAGCGGCCGTCCTTCGGTGCTTCGAGCTTGGCGAACAGCCGGCCCTGCAGGCCCATTTTCGTGCAATAGTCGCGGATCGACGCCTGCGCCTCGTCGTCGATGACCGGGCCCACATCGGTCGAGATCCGCCAGGGGTCGCCGAGGCTGAGCGCTTCCATCGCGCCCTTCAGCATCTCCAGCATCTTCTTCTCGACGTCCTTCTGCACATAGAGCATGCGCAATGCCGAGCAGCGCTGGCCGGCACTCTGGAAGGCGGAGGCCAGGATGTCGCGCACCGCCTGTTCGGGTAGCGCGGTGGAATCGACGATCATGGCGTTCAGGCCGCCGGTCTCGGCGATCAGCATGGCGTCGGGCGCGGCGGTCTCGGCGAGCTGCTTTTCGATCAGCTTGGCGACCTCGGTCGAGCCGGTGAAGCAGACGCCGGCAATGCGCGGATCGGCGGTCAGCGGGCCGCCGACCGTGGGGCCGTCGCCGGGCAGAAGCTGGATGATGTCTTCCGGCACGCCGGCCTCGCGCAGCAGCTGGACAGCGCGGAAGGCGATCAGCGGCGTCTGTTCGGCAGGCTTGGCGATGACGGAATTGCCGGTGACGAGCGCTGCTGCGATCTGGCCGGTGAAGATGGCGAGCGGAAAATTCCACGGCGAGATGCAGGCGATGGCGCCGCGCGCCTCCGTTCCAGCTTCGGCATTGGCGGCCTCAGCCGCATAGTAGCGCAGGAAATCGACCGCCTCGCGCACCTCGGCGACGCCATCGGCCAATGACTTGCCGGCCTCGCGGGCGGCGAGCGCAAAGAACTCGACGGCGTTCGCCTCGTAGAGATCGGCCGCCCGGTTGAGGATGGCAGCGCGCTCGGCGACCGGGCGTCTTGCCCATGCCGGTTGTGCCTCGACGGCGATGCGCACGGCGGTCTCGACCTGCTTGGCGCCGGCCTCGCTGACCGTGCCGACCACTTCCGAAGGTTTTGCCGGATTGACGACCGGACGCTGCTTGCCATCGCCGGCGGCGCGGCTGACCGGCTTGGCGTGCCAGCGGTCCGGCCCGGCGAACTCGGCCCTAGCCTTGTCGATCGCAGCCAGCGTCAGCGTGTCGGTGATGTCGAAACCCTTGGAATTGCGCCGGCCGGGGCCAAAGATCGCCGACGGCGGCACGATCGCCGGATTGGCGGCGGGGCCTTGTTTCTCCACCGTCTCGAGCGGGTCGCGGGCGATGTCCTCAGGCTCGACCTCCTCGTCGGTGAGCTGGTGGACAAACGAGGAGTTGGCGCCGTTCTCCAGCAGCCGGCGGACCAGATAGGCAAGCAGGTCGGAATGCGCGCCGACCGGCGCATAGATGCGGCAGCGCGTGCCTTCGGCCCGCCGCACCGTCTCATGCAGCGCCTCTCCCATGCCGTGCAGCCGCTGGAACTCGAATGTATCGCGCTCCGTCGTCATCGACAGGATGGCGGCGACGGTGTGGGCGTTATGTGTGGCGAATTGCGGATAGATGCGATCGGTCATCGCCAACAGCTTCTTAGCGCAGGCCAGATAGGAGACGTCGGTGTTGGCCTTGCGGGTAAAGACCGGATAGCCGTCGAGCCCGAGCGTCTGCGCCCGCTTGATCTCGGTGTCCCAATAGGCGCCCTTGACCAGCCGCACCATGATGCTGCGGTCGTATTTCCTCGCCAGTTCGTAGAGCCAGTCGATGACGAAAGCGGCGCGCGGGCCATAGGCCTGCACGACGACGCCAAAACCGTTCCAGCCGGCCAGCTCTGGCTCGGCCAGCACCCGTTCGATGACGTCGAGCGACAAATCGAGGCGATCGGCCTCCTCGGCATCGATATTGAGCCCCATGCGCGAATGGCGCGCCGCCAGCGCCAGCGACAGCAGCCGCTCGGCCATGACGGGCAGCATCTTTTCCTTCTGCGTCACTTCATAGCGCGGATGCAACGCCGACAGTTTTACCGAAATGCCGTGGTTCTGGCGGATGTCGGGGCCGTTGGCCCCGGCATCGAGCGAGGAGATGGCGTCGGCATATGCCTTGAGATAGCGCAATGCGTCGGCCTCGGTGCGGGCCGCTTCGCCCAGCATGTCGAAGGAATAGAGATAGCCCTTCTGCGTCATCGGCCTGCCGCGCCTGACCGCCTCGGCAATGGTGCGGCCGAGCACGAACTGCTCGCCCATCTCGCGCATCGCCGCCGCAACCGCCTTGCGGATGACCGGCTCGCCGAGCCGGCGCACCATGGCGCGCAGCGTGCCTTCGATGCCGCCCTCGCCCTCGTCGAGCACGCGGCCGGTCAGCATTAGCGCCCAGGTCGACGCATTGATGAAGATCGAGCTCGAGCCGCCCGAATGCGCCGACCAGTCGTGCGGCGCGATCTTGTCGGCGATGAGGTCGTCCATCGTCTCGGTGTCGGGCACCCGCAGCAGCGCCTCGGCCAGGCACATCAGCGCCACGCCCTCCTTGGTCGAGAGGCCGTAGGCGGACAGGAAGACCTCCATCAGCCGCGGATCGGACGAGCCGCGCACCGCGCGCACCAGATCGGCGGCACGGGCCGAAATCGCCTTGCGGTCTTGGACGGACAGCCCGGCCGCCTCGGCCAGCCGCTTCACCGCCTGGTCTTCGTCGGGCAAATAATTGGCACGGATTTGCTGGCGGATGGTGTCGAGCGCTGGCATGGCGGTCCTGTAGAGCGAGCATAAGGGGGCGGGCCGGCGGTCACCGGACCGAACGGCGCAAGCTAACATAAGTAGGGATTCCAGTCGGTCCAAAGAAATCGACAGGACAGGTCGATTGATCTATCATTAGGACGGGCAACGTCCAATTCGACCAGGAATCCAGTGACAGAAGACCAATTGGACCGCATCGACAGGAACATCCTGTCGGCCCTGGGCGGCAACGGCCGGCTTTCCATGTCGGAACTGGCGGCGAAAGTCGGCCTGTCGAAGACACCGGTGCAGGCCCGGGTCAAACGGCTGGAGAAGGACGGCTTCATCAGGGGCTACCAGGCGATCATCGACCGTGAGCGCATGGGCGAAGGCCATGTCGCCTTCGTCCAGGTGAAACTGTCCGACACCCGCTCGGCCGCGCTCGACGCCTTCAACCGCGCGGTGCAGGCGGTGCCGGAGATCGAGCAGTGCCACATGATGGCGTCGAGCTTCGACTATCTGCTGAAGGTCCGCACGACTGACATCGCCGCCTACCGCCGCGTGCTCGGCGAGCGTATCTCTGCCCTGCCGCACGTAGCCCAGACCTCGACGTTTGTCGCGATGGAGACGGTGAAGGACCGGTAGGCGCTCACCGAGCTCGTCAGCTCATCCGGCTCGTTCAAGACGCTCCTGAAATTGCTCCTGGATCGCCTTCAGGAAATGGTCGGACGTCGATGTCCATCCAAAGAGTATCTGCACGAGCGTAATTGAGGCGTCATGGTTGCTCCGTGGGGCGTCCAATGCGATCGGTTCACTCGTACAATTCGTCAGCAGGATGCAGTGATAGTCCCTGAAGAAGGCATCCCGAATTGTCGACTCCACACACACGCTCGTCGTGCAGCCAGTCACGATGAGCTGTTTGATGCCTGCGGCCTTCAGAACAGCATCGAGTTCGGTCTCGTAGAAGCCGCTGAACCGGGTTTTGTAGAGGACAACATCCCCCGCCTCCGGCCTTAGGTCGTTGACGATGTCTGTTCCCCAGGTGTCGCGGATCAGAATCCGGCTCTCGCTGCCATCCGGCGCTGTCATTTTCTCACCGACCCCAAAGATCTGGAGATGTCGGAGACGATTGGGGGCATCCGATGTCCCGAGATCCGAAAGGTCGGAATGATACCCCATCTTCAGATAGATGACGGGCAGTCTCAACTTGCGAGCGGCCGCTGTTACGGTTGCAGTAGGGCCGACAGCCTTTTGAATCCCGGAGATATCGATGCCGGCTCTGTCGAACATCCCGCCTTTCGAGCCGAAGTCATTCTGCATGTCCACGACGAGAACTGCAGTCTTGGAGGGGTCAATTGAAACAGGTTGAGGTTTTGCGTCGATGACAAGTGGCTGCATCTTTATCCTCCCACAGCCTGAGGTATCGCACTTTGCGCCTATGTTGTCATGAGCAGCGACCCTGCATCGTGTCAACGTTGCTTGGCGGCCCAAGACGATGGTCCGCTCTTGTCGCAGACTAACCCGGCCTCACTCCGCCAGCGTCTTCAGAAACGCCACCAGTGCCGCGCGCTCGCGGTCAGAGAGCTGCAGCGGGTGGATCTCGGACGTGCCTTCGACACTTGCCGGCGCCTTGGAATAATGCGCCACCACTTCGTCGAGCGAGGAAAACTGCCCGGCATGCATGTAGGGCGGCCGGGTGGCGGCGCCGCGCAGCGACGGCGTCTTGTAGGCGCGGACGAGTTCCGGCCCGGTCTTGACCATGAAGCGCAGTTCGCGGCAGGCGCTGGCATCGCCGTCACGAAAGGCGCCGAAACAGTTGAACGGATCGGCCTCGACTTGGCGTACCGCGTCGACACGGCCGTGATCCGGCGGCAGGCCCGCGACCGGCGGCACCCCGGTGTTGTGGAAGCTGCCGTCAGTAAAACGCGGGCCATTGTGGCAGGTCACGCAATTGGCCTTGCCGATGAACAGCTTCAGGCCGAGGATTTCCTCCGGCGAAAAGGCGGCGTCGCCTTTCGGCTCGGCGCCCGCGGCCACGTCGATGGCGAAGCGGTCGAAGCGTGTCTGCGGCGGCGCGATCGAGCGCTCGAAGGCGGCGATCGCCTTGCCGATATTGGCAAAGACGCGGTTGACCTCCTCGGCTTGGCTGGCGGGCATGGCGTTCCAGGCCGCCTTCTCCGCATCGGTGCCGAGCGGGCTGGCATTGGCCGGCACAGCGGAAAGATCGGGCAGCGGCCCGAAGATGCGCTCATAACGCTCGCCGAAGCGGGCCTTGATGTAATGCGCGAAGGCGGCACGGTTGCCGGCCTGCTCCAGCGAATTTTCGAGCGGTGTCAGTGCTTGCGCCCACAGGCTGTCGCGCCGCCCGTCCCAGAAGAACCAGGGATCATGCGCGACGCCGGCCAACGGCATGGTACGCCGGTTGGTGCGGCCGACGCCGACCGCTTGGGGCAGGTCGTCCTGGAACTGGCGGTCGATCTTGTGGCAAGTCGAGCATGATACGGTGCCGCCGCCGCTCATGCCGGTGTCGAAAAACAGCGTCGAGCCGAGTGCCGCGGCGGCCGGCATGTCGGCAAAGCGGTTGGTGGTGTCGGGCTTCAGCGGCGGCAGCTTGGACAGCGCCAGCGAGGCGATGGTCTGCTTTTCGGCATCGGAAAACTCCGGTCTGCCGCAGCCGGCGAGCACGGCTACCATCACCAACGCGAGAAGGCTGGAAAACCGGCTCATCAGTGCCTCACAGCACCACGTTGAAGACGACAGTGTCCGAACCGGCCGCAGCGGAAATGGCAAAATGCAACTGCCACCACCCGCTCATCGTGAATTTCACGCCGTCGATGCGATAGCGCCCCGCGCCGAGGTAATCGGTCGCCTGCGGGCTGGTTGGCAGGCCGTGCTTGTGCCGCGGCATGCCGCCGGAAATCGTTATCGCAGCACCTTCCACCGGCGCACCTTCGACGGTTTTCAGCGTCAGCAGCCAGGATTCCAGTTCGCCCTGCCGGATGACGCCTTTCTCCGGCTCGAAAGTCGCCACGAACAGCTTGTTCGCCGTCGTCTTGGAACGGCCTACGTCCGAGCTTGATTGCGGCGCATGCGGCGCCGTCAGATAGACGATTGCCAGCACGCCGGCGAGCAAGGCAGCCAGGCCGAGGCCTCCAAGAAGATAACGCCATAACGATGCCAAACCCATTCCTGTTCTGCGGATAACGTTTCGCTGGGCAGATCGCGTCCCACGCCCCTGTGGGAAATCGCGCCCAGTGCAAGAATCCGCCGTCGCCAAGCATGGCGCTGCCGGCCGCAAAAAGCTACAGCACCGCAATTGCAGGATGGAGGAGTGCTTCATGGCAGGAAACGGCATCGCCTCGATCGGCGAGTGCATGCTCGAGCTTTCGGGCCAGGTCGGGCCGAACTGGCGCATGGGCTTTGCCGGCGACACGTTCAACACTTTGTGGGCGCTGCATGCCTTGAGCAGCGAGCGGCCGGCGACCTATGTGTCGGCCTTCGGCGACGACCCGTTCTCACGCGACCAGATCAAGTTCCTGGCCGAGAACGGCATCGGCATCGGCGCCAGCCCGGTGATAGCGGGCGCCCGCCCCGGCCTCTATGCGATCACGCTGACCGGCGCCGAACGTTCTTTCACCTATTGGCGGGCCGATGCGGCCGCCAGGCAGCTGGCTTCCGACCCAGCCGCTCTGCAGAAAAGCCTTGAAAACCAGGCGCTTGTCTATTTTTCCGGCATCACCTTGGCAATCCTAGACGACGACGCACGCAAGGTGCTGCTGACGGCCGTGGCCGAGGCGCGCGTGGCCGGCTCGCTGATTGCCTTCGATCCCAATTACCGGCCGCGGCTATGGCGCCGGTGCGAGGAAGCGCAGGCCGCGATCCTCGAGGCGCTCGCCGTCGCCGATATCGCGCTCCCGACCTTTCCCGACGAGCAGATGCTGTTTGGTGATACGACACCGCAGAAAACAGCCGACCGGCTGCGAAAACTGGTCGGCGAAGTCGTCGTCAAGAACGGCGAGGAACCGGCGCTGATAGCGCAAAACGGGACCTTGCAATCGGTTCCGGCGGTGCACGTCGCCAACCCGGTCGACACCACCGGCGCCGGCGACTCCTTCAACGGCGCCTATCTCGCCGCCCGCCTTGCCGGCCATGCGCCGACTGAGGCGGTGCAGCGCGCTCATCGCGTCGCCGCCGCCGTCGTGCAGGTGCGCGGCGCACTCGCGCCGTTCGAGACGCTGCGGGCAGCGTTCGAAGGACTTGCTATCTGACCTTGATGACGACCTTGCCCTTGGCGCGTCCTGTTTCGACATAGGCCAGGGCGTCATTGGTCGCTTCGAATGGGAAGACCCGATCCACAACCGGGCGGATCGCGCCGGCTTCGATGAGGGCGGAGATTTTGCTCAGCTGATCGCCCTGCGCCCACATGACAAGGAACGAAAACTGCACACCACGGCGCTTGGCTTTGGCCCGAATACCGCGGCTGAGTAGGCGCAGCACCAGCCTCAGCATCAAATTCAGTCCCTTTTCCCTGGCAAATTCGGGATCCGGTGGACCGGAGATGGAGATGAGCTTGCCACCCGGTTTCAGCACGCTCAGGGATTTTTCCAGTGTCTTGGCGTCCTGGCTATTCAAGACGACGTCGTAGCCCGACAGAACTTTCTCGAAGTCGTCTTTCCTGTAGTCGACGACGACAACGGCGCCGAGACTTTTGACCAGATCGGCACTCGCCGCGCTCGCGGTTGTTGCAACGGTCGCGCCGAGGTGCTTGGCCAACTGAATGGCAAATGTCCCGACGCCGCCGGAACCAGCCTGAATGAAGACCTTCTGTCCCTTCTTCAGGTTTGCCCGTTCGATGAGCGTCTGCCAGGCGGTGAGACCGACCAGGGGAATCGACGCCGCCTCTTCCATACTGAGATTCGCAGGCTTCAAGGCCACGTCGGCTTCATTCACGGCAATGAATTCGGCGAATGTCCCAATCCGGCCATCGCGCGGCCGCGCATAGACCTCGTCGCCTGCCTTGAACTTGCGGACTTTCGATCCCACGCGAACAACCTTCCCAGCCACGTCGTGGCCCAGGATGAAGGGCCGGCGGTAGGGCAGGATGAGCTTGAATTCTCCGGTTTTGACCTTGGAATCGAGCAGGTTCACCCCTGCGGCATGGACCTCGACCAGAACATCGCTGTCCTGCAGCTGCGGCTCCGGCATTTCGGCCAGCCGCAGAATGCCCTTTTTATTATACTTATCGACAACGAATGCCTTCATGGCAGTTACTTTCTAGGAATGTCTGTTGCTGTTCGGGACGAAACAAGCCGAACGTTTTCAGCTGCATGGCCGCCCTGCGGCAAGGCCTCAGCCTCGAGGAAGGACAGGGCTTTCGGGACGAAATCGGCGTAGTTCTGAAATACCCCGCCATGCCCGGCATCCGGATAGATGACCAGATGCGCCCCCGGGATACGCCCGGCGAGATCGTAGGTATTGCTGCTCGGCACCATCCTGTCCTGGTCGCCATTCGCAACCAAAGTGGGAATGCGAATGGTGCTCAGGTCTTGTGGCGCCTGGAGTCCGTAGGCCTTGATCGCCTTGAGTTGCGCGCCGAACGCGCTCAGCGATACCGCCTTGTCCCGGTTGGTCCGGCGCTCCTTCAGCCGTTTCAGAAATGCGTCTGCGGCGCGGCGGCCATTCGGCGTTCTTGTGAAGAAGAGATAGTATTTCGGATCCCGCAAAGTCAGCGCGCCCTTGATCATGTCCACGATCGTCAGTGGCGTCACCTTGTCGATGCCTTGCCCACCGGCCGGCCCCGTGCCAGCCAGGATGAGTTTGCGCACAAGCTTGGGCTCAGTCAGCACGATCTCCTGCGCTACGAAGCCGCCGAGTGAAAAGCCGAAGAGATCGACTTCTTCGAACCCCAGCGCCCGGACAAAGGCGACCGCATCCCGCGCCATGCCGGAAATGGTCGACGGAGTTTTGCCACCCGAAGCACCGATGCCGCGATTGTCGAAGGCAATCACCCGCCGGGTCGCAGCGAGGCCATCGACGATGCGCGGATCAAAATTGTCCAGCTGAGCAGCCAGATGGTTGAGCAGGATCACCGGCACGCCCGCCCTGGACCCGAGTTCCCTGTAAGCAAATGCTGTGCCGCCGACATCGACCGCGCGCGTTGGCGCGTCCTCGAACAATGCCGGTGAACGCGGCGGCCGATTGGATGTATGTGTCATGTTTGGCGCCTCCGTCTCGTAGGGCCTGGCCAAATGTGTTGTGGTTGCTAGTCGCATGTGCGTGAAATCCTCTGGCTCGCTGTCGTTCAGACCGGCAGTCGGAACTGCTTGCGCAGGCTCTTGTCGAAAATCCCCGCGGGGGCGAAGCGGCGCAGCAGGCTGACCTGGCGCGCTGCCTTGCCAGCGGTATAGCGCCGTCGCGGACGGGCATCGGTCGCTGCCTTGACAACCACATCCGCCACCACTTCCGGCCGATCGGCCTTGGGCATCACATCGCTCAGCAGCGCCTTGAGCCCGGCTCGAGCCCGATCGTATTCCTTCAACAGCGAATCCGGCTCGATGCCGTTCTGGTCGAAGACGGTGCGGACGAATGCCGGCTCGATGACGGAAACTCGGACGTTGAAGGCGCGCACCTCGTGGTCAAGCGATTCCGAATAGCCCTCGAGCGCGTGCTTGACTGCCGAGTAATGAGCTGAGTATGGCGCGGGTACCAATCCCAGAATGGAGCCGATATTGATGATGCGCCCTTTGCCGCGCCGCCGCATCGACGGCAACACCGCATTGGTCATTCGCATGACGCCGAACAGATTGACGTCGAACAGGGCTTGTACCTGTGCGACCGAGGATTCCTCTGCGCCGCCTAGCAGGCCGACACCGGCATTATTGACCAGGAGGTCGATCCGGCCGGTCTGCGCGAGCACGGTGGCAACGAGCGCATTGACGGCCGCATCATCGGTCACGTCGCATGCCAGCATGGTCACTCCATTTGGGCCATTACTGGTCTTGCGGCGACTTGTCCCGAAGACAGTGAAACCCGCCCGCGCCAAGGCCTCGGCGCTGGCGCGGCCGATGCCTGAGGAGGCTCCGGTCACGATTGCGGTCTTTTCAGAATTCCCATTCATTTTTGATGTTCCAGGTTCGAGAGGTCTAGCATATTTCCACGAATTGAATTATGGTCGTAATATCAGATTATGAGCATAATGCAATAGCAGGACAGGAAAGAAAGACCATGCGCTACGAAAAGGGCCGAAAAGACGCGTCACGCAGCCGGATCATGGAGGTCGCCGCCGAACGTTTTCGATCTGACGGCATCGCGGCGTCCGGGCTTGCGACCATCATGAGCGACGCCGGGCTGACGAACGGCGCCTTCTATCCGCACTTCCAGTCCAAGGCGGAGCTCGTCCGTGAAAGCGTGGCGGCGGCGTTGGACGCGCAGTCGCATCAAGTGCAGGAAGCGTTGGACGCCGGCGGCCCGGAAATGGCCATAGAGGCATATCTATCGGCCGAGCACCGGGACAATCCTGGAAAGGGCTGCGCTTCGGCCGCGTTGTTGCCGGAAATCGCGCGGCAGCCGCCTGAAACGCGGGCCCTCTACGCCGAGCGCGTTCAATCCCTGGTGCGACAGATAGCCGAAGCTCTGCCGCAGACCAATGATCCAGAGGGCGCTGCGTTGGGCATGTTTGCAACGCTCATCGGCGCGCTTCAACTCGCGCGCGCCGTGGAAGGGACGGAATTGTCGGATCGTATCCTTGCGGCGGGAGCAGCTGCCGCAAAGGCGCTGATCCGGCCGGTTCAAGACGAGGTGGCCTCCTGAGGGCAGCCTGGACTATTCGGCCGGCTCGAAACTGCCTTGCACCAAGACTGTCTCCACCGGCCCAAGCGGATTGATGATCCGGCTCTCCAGGACTTCGATAAGTTTGCGTCCAACACCAGCCATATCCACGAAATGAACTCCGATCTTTGCCGGCAGGAAACGTGCCAGCCGCGTGCTGTCACGGCTGACGATGTGGACGTCGCGGCCCGGTGTAAGACCCCGCTTGCCGAGAGCGTGCAACGCTCCCAGAAGGCCCAGTTCGTTGGCGCACGCCAGGCCAGTCGGCGGATCTGATGACGCCAGCAAGCGATCGAACCAGCCCGCGCTCGATTCCATCGTGAACATGCCATGGCCGATCAACGATTGGTCGATCGGAATACCGGCCTCGGCCATTGCCCTTCCATACCCGGAAAGACGCATGGCACTCGTCTGGTCCTCCGGAACGAGAAGTTGCAGCGCAATGCGTCGACAGCCCATATCCATGAGCCGCCGGGTCGCCTCGTAGGCAATCTGTTCATTGTCGACATCGACATAGGGATACGCAATATCCAGGTCGGTTCTTCCAAACGCGACGAATGGCATGCGTTTATCAAGCAGCAGCTTGACGCGCGGATCAGCCGATACCAGGCGCGTGATGATCAGGCCGTCTGCGCTGCGCGCCTGAAGCTGCCGCTGCACACTCTCGACGGGATCGTCGTCGGGCGTGGTGGAATAGATGGACAGACTATAACCGGCTTGCCGCGCCGCCAGCGTCATGCCTTCGATTAAAGGAAGCTTCAACAGATCGGACAGATGGTCTCGGGTCTCCATCGGGAGTACCGCCGTCAGCGTCTGCGTTCGACCGGTTTTGAGCGCGCGACCATGATGATTTGGTAAATAGCCGACCCGCTTAGCCGCCTCCTTGACGCGGGCTATGGTCGAGGGCAGCACTTCCGGCCCGTCCTTCAGAGCGCGGGATACCGTGGTCACCGACAGGGAAAGTTCCGCGGCGATCTGCTTTAGATTGGCCATTGTTCGCCCGACTTCATTTGCGAAAGCGCCGGCTGATTTGCTGACCGCCATAACGTTGCCGAATTCGACATCCCGGTCAATCCAAACTCCCGCAGGAAGCAGCTTGACTCTAGCGCATTCAGATGCAATCGTAACGTTACGATTACAAAATAATGGCTCTTCAAGCGATATTCCATAAAAGTTGGGGAGGAGAACCTATGTCCTGGCTACGCATTTCCTTAACAGCATTCGCAATCTCGGCTGCCCTGCCCGTGCACGCGCAGACGGTCACCATCACGACCGCAGGTGGCGATTATGGCAACGCCATAAAGGAGGCCATGTGGGGCCCCGCTGCAAAAGAGCTTGGCTATGATGTCCGCGAGGAGACGCAGAGCGACGGCCTGGCCGCCCTGAAGATGCAGGTTACCTCGGGTGCGGTCACGACCGACATCGTCCACCTGGGTTCGCCGGAAGGCGCGCAGGCTGCCGCACAGTCGCTTCTTGAGCCACTCGACTACAAGATCATCGATCCGAAATCCGTGCCGGAGGGTGCGAAGTCCGACTACTGCTATCCGTTCGATTCCTATGGCACCGTCATGTCGTGGAACACCAAGACCTATGGCCAAAACCCGCCGAAGACGTGGGCGGAATTCTGGGATGTTGCCAAATTTTCTGGCCGTCGCGCGTTGCGCGCCAATGCGCAAGATTCGATCGAGATCGCGCTTCTCTCCGACGGCGTGGCACCGGCGGACGTCTATTCCGTGCTCAGTACGCCGGAAGGGCTAGAACGCGCCATCAAGCGGCTTGAAGCGATCAAACCAGATGTCGCCGTGTGGTGGACCTCGGGGGCCCAGTCCGCGCAGTTGCTGAAAGACGGTGAGGCGGATTTGGTTATTACCTGGAACGGACGGGCCCAAACCGTGAAAGCAGATGGCGGCGCGGCTGACTACACGTTCAAGGGTTCGGTCATCGGCACGGACTGCCTTGGGGTGCCGAAGGGAGCGCCGAACAAGGAAGCCGCGATGAAGCTCATCGCAGCGATGACGCAACCCGCGCGCGTTGCCAAGCTGACCGATTTCATTGCCTACGGCCCAGTCAATCCTGCGGCATATGAGGGTGGCCTTATTCCCGCGGACCGTCTGAAGACCCTTGCGACCGCGCCTGAAAATGCTGGCACTTCGGTGTTTTCCAATTCAGAATGGTGGGTCAAGAATGGCGAGGCTGCCCAAAGAGCCTTCGATGAAATGATGGCCCGCTGACCCTCAGCTCTAACGCATGTCGCGCAAAAATGTGCAGCGCGCGACAACGACATGCATGAAAACAAGAACCTGAAGCGTGTCGCGTGAGGCTGGTCGAACGCGACGCGCTTCAAGGCTGGAGCACATGATGAAGTCGCTCGCGATCACCATCGAAAGCGTGCACAAGGCTTATGGGTCCTACGTCGCACTGGATGATGTTTCGCTCGACATTCAGGCTGGCGAATTCCTCACGCTGCTAGGGCCATCGGGATCGGGCAAAACCACTTTACTCATGGCTCTGGCCGGTTTTGTCCGGCCGGATTCCGGTAAACTTTTCTTGGGCGATCGAGACATCACCCGCCTGCCGCCCAACAAACGAGACATCGGCATAGTATTCCAGAATTACGCCTTGTTTCCCCACATGAATGTCCTGGCGAACGTCGCGTATCCGCTGATGCTGCGCAAGGTACCGAGAGCGGAGGCACGTCAGCGGGCGCTTGATACCTTGGCCCGCGTGAAGCTGGATGGTCTGGCGGAGCGCAATATTGCCGCACTATCCGGCGGCCAACGTCAACGGGTGGCATTGGCGCGGGCTATCGTCTTCGAACCGCGCGTGATGTTGATGGACGAGCCGCTGTCGGCACTCGACAAGAACCTGCGCGAGACCATGCAGTATGAGATCCGGCGTCTGCATGATCATCTACGGATCACCACAATCTATGTAACCCACGACCAGCGCGAAGCGCTGATTATGTCTGACCGGATTGCGGTGATGAATTCTGGCCGCATCCAGCAGATAGATACACCGCAGCGGATTTATGATCGTCCATTGACCCGCTTCGTCGCGGAGTTCATGGGCGAGGCCAACATTGTGGCCCCGGGCTCGGCACGCAGAATCGACGGCGCCGAAGCATCACGCGAAACTCTGATGATCCGCGCCGAAAGCTTCCATCTTGATGCGAAGCTCGTCGGGGGAGACGGAGTGGCTCTCGAAGGAATACTGCGCGCCAAAGCGTTCCGCGGCGAGAACTGGCTTTTGACGCTGGCGCTTGACGGCGGGCAAGAGGTTCTTGTCTGCATTCCGGCAGCACTGGCCGGCGGCTGCGCCGAGCTTGCCGCCGGTCAGCGGATGACCGCATATGCACCAGCAGCGAAGGTTCACGCGATACCGGGAGCGATGGCGTGACCGTCTTCCGGGACCCGGCGCTCGTGGCGGATGCGCGGCGCGAGCGGCGGTTTTTTCTTTCACTTTCGCTCCCGGCGCTGTTCATCGTTGGACTGGCGGCGATACTGCCCATCCTTTGGATCGTCCGGCAATCCTTCCTGACCACCGGGGGCGAGTACACCGTCGGCAATTACCAGAAGGTCCTTTCGAGCGGACTGACATGGTCGGCGCTCGTCACGACCCTCGAACTGTCCTTGGGTACGCTGGCGGCGTGCATTGTTCTCGGCACCCCTCTGGCGCTGGCGCTGGCCAGCGTCAGACCAAGGCTGGCCAACGTGCTCATGGCGTTCGTCATGCTGCCGCTGTGGACCTCTATTCTGGTGCGCACCTATGGTTGGCTCGTGCTCTTGCGGCGCGATGGCCTGATCAACGCTGCTTTGACCGGTTCAGGCCTGACGGCGGAGCCATTGCCGCTGGTCTACAACTTCACGGGAACGCTCATCGGCATGGTGCACTACATGCTGCCGCTTTTTCTGCTGCCTGTTTATGCTGCGATGCGCGATATCGACCCAAATCTCATTCGCGCGGCAGCAAGCATGGGAGCCACTCTCAGACAGGTCATCCGCACAGTCATCATGCCACTTTCGGCGGGCGGCATCTTCTCGGGTTCGATCATCGTCCTCATCTACGCCATAGGTTTTTTCATCACGCCGGCGGTGCTTGGCGGCGGCAAGGTAAATCCGCTCTCTACCCGGATCGAGCGTACACTATCGACCTTTCAGGACTGGGGGGCGGCGAGCGTCCTGGGCATTCTGCTCCTCGTTCTGATGGCGCTGATCGGTGTGATGTTGCTGGCGGCACGCCGCCTGGTGGCCCGGAACACCGTGGAAGCCTCCCATGCTTGAAGCCTATCCGCAAAACAGGCTCGCCCGTATCTTGCTCTGGAGCTTTGCCGCTCTTGTCATGGCATTTCTGATGCTGCCGACGCTCGTTGTGGTGCCGCTTTCCTTTTCGGCGTCGAATCTCCTCGAGTTTCCGCCGCACGCCTACTCGTTGCGCTGGTACGAGAACTTCTTCGGCTCGGCAACGTGGATGGCCGCGCTCAGAACGAGTTTGATCCTTGGGACGTTGACGGCGTTGATCGCCGTGCCCTTTGCGCTGCTCGCCTGCATTTCAATGAATCGGCTGGGCGGAAAGTCCGCTGCGGCCATCCAGAGCGTCCTGCTAACCCCCTCGATCACCCCAGGAATCCTGCTTGCGATAGGTCTCTTCTTTGTGTTGGCCGCACAACATCTGATCGGAACGCTATTCGGTGTGCTGGTCGGACATGTGGTGTTGGCCGTTCCGGTCGCCTGCATTGTGTTGCTACCCGCTCTCGCCCGCTTTGACTGGAACCAGGTTCAGGCGGCGCGCAGCCTCGGTGCAAACTGGGCCAGGTCCATTGGCGGAATAATCGTTCCGCAACTTCGGATCAGCTTGCTGTCGGCGACATTGATGGCGTTCCTGACTTCGCTCGACGAGTCTGTGATTTCGATCTTCGTCGCAAGTGGTCGCAACAGCACGATGCCGAAGCTTATGTTCCTGTCGCTGCGCGATCAGATCGATCCGACCATTGCGGCGATCTCGACATTGTGGACCGTCATCGTCGTGGCCGTGGTCCTGATTGTGACCCTTCGCCAAAAATCCTGACCGAGACTGGAAACATGCCCACCAATCACTACGCAGCCGGTGCTCCGGCGGATCATTCGACGGACGTCCCTCAGGTAGGGTTGGCCATCATCACCGGGTCGGCAAACTGGGGGCTTGCCTTCCCGGAAGATGTCGAATTCGATGGCGTGCGCACCTTGCGGCGCGACATGAGTTTTGAAACGCCTTTCGGTCGTACCGACAACTGGAAGCTGCTCGAGTTCGATGCGTCGATCACAGCCGAAGGGAGAGCAAAACGCGCGTTGTGCATGTATTCGCACGGCAATCCCCGCGACCGTATCGACCATTCCTGCCATCGCCGCGCGTTCTGGGTATTGATGCGGGCGGGTGTACGGCAAGTTCTCGCCTGCTCGACTGTGGGCGCCGTCAACAAGGCGATCCAGCCGGGCGACATGGTGGTGGCCGCCGATATCATCGAACTGACGCAGACCCCGTTTTCACTGCTTCCTGACCGCCAGAGCTTTGACTGTTCGGGCAAGCAGATCGTGTGTCCAAGATGTGCGGCGGTTCTGGTTGAAACGGCCCGGCGTCATTGGCCAGCCGAATGCCGCGTTTACGGCATCGAACAGCAGTTGGTGGCTGCCCATTGTTATGGACCCCGGCTGACAACGCCAGCCGAAGCCTTGGCGTATCGGGGCATGGGGGCGGATGTACTCAACCATTCCATCGCCCCTGAGGCGACCTTGTCGCGCGAGATCGGCGCGTGTTTCGTGCCTTTCGCATTCGTGACGGCGGGCTTCAACGACTATATGGATCGCAATCGCCAGAAATTGCTGCAGGAGGACGTGCTGCCCAGTCTCTCCATGACAGCCTCGCGGGTCGCGCTGGAGACCGCCGCGCGACTTCCCGCTGACCCGGAATGCTCGTGTCAGGGCTTGAAGTCGCCTCAGCCGGAAGAACGCTCCAGCCGGTTCTGAGATAACCCTGGTGCGCCGGGTAGCTGAAGTTCTGCCGCCGACCACGGACCCGAGGGCGACGCTCAAGTCGTACGCTTCGGCAACGGGCACTCCTGCCCTAAGGCAGCCTGAACCGGTATTCCGTCACATGATGGTAGATCTGGCCCGGCCATAGCGTGGCTTGCGGGAAATACGGCCGGTTCGGCGCATCCGGCCAGATTTGCGGCTCCAGGCAGAAGCCTGAAAACGCCTTGTACTGGCGTCCGCCCAATCCAGGCGAGGACGGCGCCAGATACTGGCCGGTATAGAGCTGGACACCTGGCTCGGTGGTCCAGAGCTCCATCTCGACGCCGGAATTCGCCCCTTGCGCCCACGACGCCTGCTTCAGCGGCCCGCGCGTCGAAGCGAGGCAGAAATTCTGGTCGTAGGGGAGTTGTTCCCCCTCGGTCTCCATGCGCAGCGGCCGCGCCTGGCGAAAATCGAAGGGGGTGCCGTCGACCGGCTTGACCGTGCCTGCCGGGATCAGATCCGCGTCGACCGGCAGATAGGCGCCGGCATTCAGCATCAGCCGGTGGTCGAGAATGTCGCTGGTGCCGCCGTCATCCAGGTTGAAATAGGAATGCTGGGTGAGGTTGCAGAGCGTCGGCTCCTCGCAGGTGGCGGTCAGTTCGACGCTGAGCGTGCCGGGGATCTTCAGCCGGTAGGTGCAGGTCACGTCGAGCGCGCCGGGAAAGCCCATCGTGCCGTCGGGGTCGTGCAGGGTCAGTGTGACAAAATCCCTGCCATGCAGCGAAACCGCCCAGGCACGGCGCGAAAAACCTTGCGAACCGCCATGCAGCGTGTGCTTTTCGAGGAAATTACGCTCGGTCTGGTAGCGTTTGCCGGCAAGCGTAAAGCGGCCGTCGCGGATACGGTTGGCGTAGCGCCCGACGACAGTGCCGAAGAAGGCGATATCCGTCTCATAGTGCTCGAAACGATCGTAGCCGAGCACCAATGGCGCCTCGTGCCCGGCCAGGTGCAGATCCTGGATGATCGCGCCCAGGCCGATAATGTTGGCGGTGAGGCCGCCGCCACGGATGGTGAAGCGGCGGACTTCCTCGCCCGCCTGCGTCGTACCGAAAACCTCGCCGTCCTTCATCGCCATGCTCGCAAGTTCGTTGCCCGATGCCAGCCTGGCCTTCCGAAGCGGCCCAGGATCGTTTTCGGTGTTACCGCATGAGGCTTCTAGAGACCAAGTCCGCCGATGCAGACATATTTGGTGTCGAGATAGTCCTCGATGCCCTGATGGCCGCCTTCCTTGCCCAGGCCCGATTCCTTGACGCCGCCGAACGGCGCCTCAGGCGTGGTGATGAGCCCTTCATTGACGCCGACCATGCCGTATTTGAGCCCTTCCATGACCCGGAAGGCGCGGCCGAGATCGCCGGTGTAGAAATAGCAGGCCAGGCCAAACTCGGTGTCGTTGGCGAGTCCTACGGCCTCTTCCTCGGTCTCGAACTTGAACACCGGCGCCACCGGGCCAAAGATTTCTTCCTTCATGAAGCGCATTTTCGGCGTCGCATTGGCGATCACCGTCGGCTGGAAGAACGAGCCGCCGAGCGCGTGGCGCTTGCCGCCGGCGACGACGTTGCCGCCTTTGGCGGTAGCGTCGGCAATCAGCTCCTCGACCTTCTCCACCGCCTTCTCGTCGATCAGCGGTCCCTGCTGGACGCCGTCTTCGAGGCCGGAACCGACCTTCAGCCCGTTGCTCGCAGCAGCCAGCTTTTCGACGAACTGGTCATAGATGCCGGCCTGCACCAGGAAGCGGTTGGTGCAGACGCAGGTCTGGCCGGAATTGCGGTACTTGGCGGTGATGGCGCCAGCGACGGCCCGCTCGATGTCGGCGTCGTCGAAGACGATGAACGGCGCGTTGCCGCCGAGCTCCATCGACACTTTCTTGACGGTCACCGACGACTTCTGGATCAGGATCTTGCCGACCTCGGTCGAGCCGGTGAAGGTGATCTTCTTGACCAGCGGGTTGGCACAGATTTCGTCGCCGATCTCGCCGGCGGCACCCGTCAGGATGTTGATCACGCCCTTCGGGAAGCCGACTTCCTCGGCCAGCGCGCCCCAGGCAAGGCCCGAATAAGGCGTCTGCGACGCCGGCTTGACCACGGCGGTGCAGCCGGCGGCCAGCGCCGGGCCGAGCTTGCGGGCCAGCATCGAGGACGGGAAATTCCATGGCGTGATGGCGGCGATGACGCCGACCGGCTCCTTGGTCACCAGGATACGGCGGTCCGCCCAGGGCGACGGCACGACGTCGCCATAGGTGCGGCGGCCCTCTTCGGCGAACCACAATATGTAGGACGCGGCCGAGCCGATCTCGCCCTTCGATTCGAACAGCGACTTGCCCTGCTCGATAGTCAGCAGTTCGGCCAGCACGTCCTGATTGTCCATCATCGCGTCGTGCAGCTTGCGCAACAGCTTCGAGCGTTCGAGCGCGGTGGTCTTGCGCCATGTCTTGAAGGCAGCGTCGGCGGCTTCGATGGCGCGGCGCGTCTCGGCCTTGCCCGACTTCGGCACGGTTCCGATCTTGAGGCCGGTGGCAGGATTGTTGACGTCGACCATCTGGCCTGAATCGGCCTGCACCCATTCGCCATTGATGAGATTGGCCTGCCGCATGAAATGGCTGGTTTTCTGAAGCATGATCTCGCCTCCGTTCGGCACCTGGCGGGCCGGTCGCTGATTTCGTGAATGGACGTGCGCGATAGCATCGCTAGAGCCACTGCTCTTAGCCCAGGGCAAGCCCCGCAAGCAATCACAAGATGGCATATAGGGTTTGGGCCAGCCAAAGCGAGAGCGATCCCAACCAAGGCTCCAGGGTTTGTTGAGATTCAGGTCAGGCCGAGTCGAGAAGGGTGGGTTCCGAGAACCGGGACGGAGCGGACATTCGGGTCCGTGAGTACCGGAAGCGCAGGAAACCGCCACTCGCAGGCCGGCATCACCTGAATATCGACATACCCTATCCAAAAACATGGACGACCACGGCCAGCCAAAACGCAGTGGTCACGACCGCGCAGGCGGTGGCGATGGTCATCTGGTTCGATGCCAGCGCCTGGCCGGTGTTGAACTGCACCGCGATGAGATAGGAATTGATGCCGGACGGCAACGCCGCAACCATGACCGCCACCTTGGCCGTCAAAGGCGGCAGGCCGATCAGCCAGACCAGGCCGAGAACCAGCGCCGGCATCAGGAACAGTTTCAGCGCCGACAGCGCCAGCGCCGGCCTTACATTGCCGGAGATGCCGAAGCGGCGCAGGCTGAGCCCCATGGCAAACAGCGCCACCGGGGCGGCCGTCCCGGCCAGCGCGTCGGTCAGCCGCGTCGCAAGCACCGGCAGCGGCGCACCGGTGAAGCGCCACGCCAGCCCGGCCAGTATGCCGATGATCAGCGGATTGATGAATACCCTCCTGAGAAAGCTCCTGACGACGCGGAGCGGATGCACAGGCTCGCTGCCGCCGCGGCCGAACATCTCGAACAGGATGATCGAGGCCATCATCATCACCGGCAGGTGAATGGAAACGAGCAGTGACAGCACTTCGAACCCGGCCGGCCCGAACACGCCGATGATGAAGGGCGCGCCGAGCAGTACAACGTTGGAGTAGGACGACGACACACCGCCGACGACGCCGGCGCGGGCGTCCCGCCCGAAGATGCGCGTAATGACCAGATGGCCGGCGGCCCAGGTGAGCGCTACCGCCGCGAAATAAGCGCCCCATAGCGACCACGGCGCCACGCCGTGGAAATCGGCCTTTACCATGGTCTGGAACAGCAAAAGCGGCATTGCCACGTTGATGGCGAATTCGGATACGCCCTCGCCGCTCGCCGGCTTCAAATAGCCGGTGAACCCGGCAAGATAGCCGAGCCCGACAAGACTGAAGACGAAGAGGACGGTTTCGGTAAGCGGAGACATTTTTCCCGTGATAGGCGAGCCCCGGCGGCGGCGCAATCGCCCTTCCCTGACGAATGTACCGGCCCAAGCAATTCGCTGATCGCCATTTGGTCATGGTTGGCAGCGCTATGCAGGCTTTATGCAGGCTTGGGGAGTGTCGGCGTGCGAATAAGCCTTGCCGGAAGCAGCACCTATTCAGACGGCGTGACTGACTCCCAAGCCGGACCGGCCTCGCTTGGCGCTGGCGCAGGCCGGCCTCGGCTCCAGGTTGCACTCGACTTGTCTTTCAGTCGGCTTTGCCGTCCCTATATGCCGGTCACCGGGGACCTGCCTGCCGGTCACCCGAAAAGGATGTCTGATGCTTCGATTTGTGCTGGCGCTGCTGTTGCTTGCCGTTTCCGCCACAGCTCATGCGACGGAAGCCGGCTGGGCGCTGCTGCGCGACGGCGGGCATGTGGTCCTGCTGCGCCATGCCATGGTCACCGGCACCACCGACGCGGCCAATTTCGACCTCGGCAAATGCGCGACCCAGGTCAATCTCTCGGAGCGCGGCAAGCAACAGGCGCGCAAGATCGGCGCGCTGTTTGGCGCCCGCGCGGCACCGGTCGAGCGCGTGCTGTCCAGCCGCTATTGCCGCTGCCTCGAGACTGCCCGCATCGCTTTCGAAAGCGAGCCGGAGCCGTTCGCACCGCTTGACCTGCTGAAGACCGACGAAAAGGAGAAGGCCGCCCAGATCGCTGCGATCCTGGCCGAGATCCGCGGCTATTCCGGCTCCGACAATCTGGTCATGGTCACGCATCTCGAAAACATCAAGGAATTGACCGGCATCTCGCCGCGTGAAGGCGAGGCCGTGGTCGTCGAGCCGCAGGGCGACGGCCTGCGGGTACTCGGCCGCGTTACGTTCTGAACTGACACCGTGCTTCAGGCGATGATCTCGGCTATGAGGTCCACCAAGGCTTTTTCGTTGCCGGCGAAACTGCCGATCATGGCATTCAGCACTCGATCACGGTCCAGCACATCCTCATTGAAGGCGAAACCGGCATGCTCGGCAAGCATCGCCAGGAAGGTAAGCTGCGTTCGCCCATTACCCTCCCGGAAAGGATGCACAGCATTGATTTCAGCGAGCAGATGCGCTGCATGGATTGCGAAGTCTTGCGCCTGCGAAGCGACCAGATGGTTTTTCGACGCCAGTTCCCCGAAAATCCGGTTCATTTCCCCTGAGATGTATTCAGGGTAGCAGAACCAATTGCCACCTTTGCCGATACGGATCGTCCTCGCCTCGCCGGCCCAGTCGTAGACATCCTGGAACAGATGATGGTGCACAGCTCGGAAATGCGCATAATCGAGTGCACCGCTTGGAATCGGCTCGTCGGCGCGGATCAAGAAAAGCGCCAGCTCGACTTCGTCGAGATCGGCCCGGTTTTGGATATCAAGCTTGTTGCGGAGGACGGTCGTGCCTGGGTAGCATAGCGGGTCAGGCTCGGCGGCATACACCACGTAGCGAGCTAATTCCTGGAAATCTGCTTTTTGACGAGCCGGCGCTGCTCATCGCTACTGAGTCCGCGCTCGCGGCTCTCCTTCAGGATCGCCCCCATCCGCGGCGACAACTTCATGCCTTCAACCGCGCTGATTTTCTCGCCTTTGCGGCTGCTGAGGGTGAACTGACCAGTTTTGGCTTTCCGGGCAACGGTGGTGGTTTTCTTCATAGATTCATAATACCACGCCTGCCGATTCGGCCGCAAAGTGAATTTGAAGCGATCAAGCGCGCTGCCTGACGATATGGTTCGGCGGCCCTTCCTGGCCCTGGCAGAACAGCCAGCCCATCTGCGCCCGGCGCATCAGGCCTTTTCCTGCCCGGAAAAACCGATTAGACAGCGCCAAACACATGCGGACAGATTCCGCCCGCAATCGAAGGAAAAGCCCTTGTCCACCACGTTCGACAAAGTCGCCAAGATCATCGCCGACACCAGCGAGATCGATATCGAGACGATCACGCCCGAAAGCCACACCATCGACGATCTCGGCATCGACAGCCTCGACTTCCTCGACATCGTCTTTGCCATCGACAAGGAATTCGGCATCAAGGTGCCGTTGGAAAAGTGGACGCAGGAGGTCAATGACGGCAAGGCTTCGACCGACGACTATTTCGTCATGAAGAACCTGTGCGCCAAGATCGACGCGCTCGTCGCCGCCAAGAACGCCACGTGAACACAGCGCCTGACGCGCCCGACCCACAACAGCCTCCCATGAACCCCCACGACGTCGTCATATCAGGCATCGGCCTTGTCTCGTCACTGGGCGAGGGTCCGGATGCGCATTGGCAAAAGCTCGTCCAGCCACGGCTTGAGCCGGTTCTGGAGGCCTCGCGCTTCTCGCCCTATACGGTCCATCCGCTGCCCGAGATCGACTGGAACCTGCAGATCGCCAAGCGTGGCGACCAGCGGCAGATGGAAACCTGGCAGAGGCTCGGCACCTATGCGGCCGGCCTTGCGCTCGACGATGCCGGCATCAAGGGCAATGACGAACTCTGCGCGACCATGGACATGGTGGTGGCCGCCGGCGGCGGCGAGCGCGACGAGGCGGTCGATGCGGCCATTCTCGCGGCATCGGAAAGCCGCAATGACCGCGACGTGCTGCTCAACGAGAAGCTGACCACCGAATTGCGTCCGACGCTGTTTCTGGCACAGCTTTCCAACCTGCTCGCCGGCAACATCTCGATCGTCCACAAGGTGACGGGGTCGTCGCGCACCTTCATGGGCGAGGAAGGTGCCGGCGTTGCCGCTGTCGAGACCGCGGCCGCGCGCATCCGCTCCGGCCAGTCGACGCATATACTGGTCGGCGGCGCTTTCCAGACCGAACATTCCGACATGCTGCTCGGCTATGAACTGGCCGGCTACCTGCATCGCGGTCCGTGGCGGCCGGTCTGGCAGAGGCAAGGTGCCGAGGGCGGCGGCGTGGTGACCGGATCCGGCGGCGCGTTTCTCGTCCTGGAGCAGCGCGAGCACGCGGAAAGCCGTGGCCGGAAGATCTATGCGGAACTCGGCCCGGTCCTGTCCGGCCGCGCCAGGCGCCGGCGGGGCGAACTCGACGGCGAGATCGCCACGCTGCTGAAGCAGGCCGTATTGCCGAATGGCGAGCTGCTCGCGATCTCCGGCGCTTCGGGCGCCCATGCCGCGACCGCTGCCGAGAAATCGGCGCTCGACGCCAATCCGGCGATCGCCGCACGCGGCTTTTCGACGCTGACCGGCCACATGAAGGAAGCGCAGTTCCCCTTTGCCGTGGCGCTGGCGGCACTGGCTGTCGACCGCAAGGCCGCCTATCCTGTCTTCGACGCCACAGTCGAAAAACCGTTTGCCGGTGTCCCGAAGACCGTCCTTGCAACGGCGATCGGCTATCACCAATTCGAGGGCATGGCGCTGATCAAAGCCGCCTAGAGCATCGGACCGAAAAGTCTGGCGCGGTTTTCGGGCGATCCGACGCTCCAAGAGAAACAGGTTTTTGGACAACAAATGGCCAATCTGAACGACCACATGGGCAGGCCCATCGTCGCCGTCACCGGCATCGGCGTGGTGACGTCGCTCGGTGTCGGCAAAGCCGACAATTGGGCGGCACTTACCTCAGGCAAGTCCGGCATCCATCCGATCACCCGCTTCCCGGTCGATCATCTCAACACCCGCATCTCCGGCATGGTCGATTTCCTGCCGTCGAGCTCCAAGGGCGCCAGTCTCCTCACCTATGAGCTTGCCGAAACCGCCGCCCAGGAAGCGATGTCGGAGGCGGGCCTCGATGCCGGCGATTTCGGCGGACCGCTGTTCCTCGCTTCGCCGCCGGTCGAGCTCGACTGGAGCGAGCGCTTTTCGCTCTACAATTCCGACACGCACGATACCGGTGCAGAGAGGCTGCTGCGGGTGGCGCGCGGCCTCAGGGAACTCGACATCTTCGAGACCACCCAGTTCGGTTCGATCGCCGATCGGCTTGCCGACCGTTTCGGCACGCGCGGCCTGCCGATTACGCTGTCGACCGCCTGCGCTTCGGGCGCCACGGCGATCCAGCTCGGCGTCGAAGCGATCCGCCGCGGCGAATGCGACAGGGCGCTTTCGATCGGCGCCGACGGGTCGGCGACCGCCGAGGCGCTGATCCGCTTCTCGCTTCTGTCCGCGCTCTCCACGCATAACGACATCCCGGAAAAGGCCTCAAAACCCTTCTCCAAGGACCGCGACGGCTTCGTGCTCGCCGAAGGCTCGGGCGCCCTCGTGCTGGAATCGCTGCAGGCAGCACTTGCCCGCGGCGCGACCGTTCTCGGCATATTGCGCGGCTGCGGCGAAAAGGCCGACGACTTCCATCGCACCCGCTCCAAGCCGGACGGTTCGCCGGCGATCGCGGCGGTGCGCGCCGCTCTTGCCGATGCCGGCCTGAGCGAGGACGGGATCGATTATGTCAACGCCCATGGCACCTCGACGCCCGAAAACGACAAGATGGAGCATTTGTCGCTGTCGACGGTGTTCGGCGAGCGCATCTCGTCGATGCCGGTCTCGTCGAACAAGTCGATGATCGGCCACACCCTATCGGCTGCCGGTGCTGTCGAGGCTGCATTTTCGTTGATGACGATGCGCGAAAGCGTCATTCCGCCGACCATCAACTACGACAATCCCGACCCGGCGATCGTCCTCGACGTGGTGCCGAACACCAAGCGCAACGCCGAGGTCGGCACGGTCCTGTCGAACTCCTTCGGCTTCGGCGGCCAGAACACCTGCCTTGTCATGGCGCGGGAACCGGTCTAAGCGACCGTTCCGCTCTAGCACTGTTGTCGTGCGCATGGTCCTTTCCGAAACGGTTCTCGGTCATGCGCAACCTGGGATCTGGCATGCGCGCATTGCAACTTATCGAGGATCGCCGGCTTGAAACGGTGGATCTGCCGCCGCCGCCGCCGCCTTCGCTCGGCGAGGTGACGCTGCGCATCAAGGCCGTGGCGCTGAACCATATCGATGTCTGGGGCTGGCGCGGCATGGCCTTCGCCAAGCGCAAGCTGCCGCTGGTCGTCGGCGCCGAGGCCTCGGGCGAGGTCGAGGCGGTCGGCCCCGGCGTTTCCAGCCTTGTGCCCGGGCAATTGGTGTCGATCTATGGCGCCCGCACCTGCGGTCTTTGCCGCGCCTGCCGCGAAGGCCGCGACAATCTCTGCGAGCATGTTTCGGGCGTGCACGGCTTCCATCTCGACGGCTTTGCGCAGGAAAAGATCAACCTGCCGGCGCGCCTTCTGGTCCCGGCTCCGCCCGGCGTGAGCGAAATCGGCGCGGCGGTGGCGCCTGTCACCTTCGGCACGGTCGAGCACATGCTTTTCGACAATGCCCGGCTGCAGCCCGGCGAGACGATACTGGTCCATGCCGGCGGCTCCGGCATCGGCTCCGCCGCGATTCAGCTGGCCAAGAAGATGGGCTGCACGGTCATCACCACCGTCGGCTCGAACGACAAGATCGACAAGGCCAAGGCGCTCGGCGCCGACCACGTCATCAATTACCGCAACGACCGCTTCGAAGGCGTCGTGCGCAAGCTGACCAAGAAGAAGGGCGTCGACGTGGTGTTCGAGCATGTCGGGACCGACACCTTTGCCGCCTCGATGCTGTGCCTCAAACGCGGCGGCCGGCTGGTCACCTGCGGCTCGACCTCCGGCGTGTCGACGCAGATCAATTTGATGCAGTTGTTCCAGCAGCAACTGAAGCTGCTCGGCTCGTTCGGCTGCCGCATGGAAAACATGGCCGACGCCATGCAGAAGATGGCGGCGGGCCTGGTCGCGCCGGTGATCGACACCGAGGTCGGCTTCGACGGCATCGATGCGGCGCTGAAACGCATGGAAGGCCGCGACGTCTTCGGCAAGATCATCCTGCGCGTCGGCTGAAATGATCGGCAACGCCTTCAGGAAGATCCGCAGGGACGTGGGATTCCGCTATGGCAGGCGGCTTCGCCAGTTCAACTACTGGCTGGTGGCGCAGGCCGCCATGATCATCATCTCCGCACTGCGGATGCTGCCGCCCGACAGCGCGCTCAATTTCGCCGACCGCGCTGCCCGCCGCATCGGCCCCTGGGTAGCGCGCCATCAGGTTGCTGTCGACAATCTGCGCAAGGCCTATCCGGAAAAGAGCGATGCCGAGATCGAGGCGATCGCTTCCGACATGTGGGGCAACATGGCCCGCCTCGCCGCCGAATATATCTTTCTCGATGCTTTGTTCGACTACGACCCCACTGCGACGAAGCCGGGCCGTGTCGAGGTCAAGGGCGTGGAGCATTTCGTGCGCATCGCCGGCGAGGACAAGCCGCATATCGTCTTCACCGGGCATCTCGGCAATTTCGAGCTGCTGCCGGTGGCTGCGGCGACCTTCGGGATGAACATCACGGCGCTGTTTCGCCCGCCCAACAACCCTTACCTCGCCGACTACATCCTCTCGACCCGCCGCTCGAGCATGGGATCGCTGCTGCCGTCTTCGACCGGTGCATCGTTCGCGCTTGCGGCCATCCTCGAGAAAGGCGGCAACATCGGCGTGCTGGTCGACCAGAAATTCACCGGCGGCCTCGAGACGACATTCTTCGGCCGCCCTTGCGAGAGCAACCGGGTTCTCGGCACCCTGGCGCGGCACTACGATTGCGATGTCTACCCGGCGCGCTGCGTGCGCCTGCCGAACAATCGTTTCCGGCTCGAGATCGAGGACAAGCTCACCTTGCCGCGCACCGCCGGCGGCAGTGTCGACGTCCGCGCCACTACCCAGCTTCTCAACGACGTGGTCGAGCGCTGGGTGCGCGAAGACCCCGGCCAGTGGATGTGGTTCCACAAGCGCTGGGAGATCAGCGGCCGCAAAAAGCGTCGGCCGGCGACAGTGCGCGACAAAGCCGCCTGAGCGGAACGATCTTTTTTGGGCACCGACCCTATTTTGTTCTTGCTTTGTGCCGGCAGCTATGCTACTAACTTCGGTATGGTGCTAATTGGCCCCGACGAACCCGCCGCTCCGGCGGGTTTTTTATTGCGGCCGAGGAGCAGGCCCTAATTCGTCACGAGGATCCGCGTATTACCGAAGCCGGCTTTGCGCACCATCGAATAGAACGCGGCGGCGTTGCTGGGGTGGAGGCGCACACAGCCATGCGATGCCGGGCGCCCCAATTGCCGGATCGCGCCGGTGCCGTGGATGGCATAGCCGCCGCGGAAGAACACCGAATAAGGCATCGGCGACATGTCGTATTTGCGCGAATACCACATCCGGGCCGTCCGCTGCGGGCGATAGCTGCCGCGCGGCGTGATGTAACCTTTGCGGGCGGTGGAAACGCTCCACCGGTAATACGAAAGCCCGTATCTTACCGTCATCGTCTGTGAGGAAATATCGATGTTCGCGACCAGGCTGGCCGCCCGGCTCTCGAACGACGAACCGAACAGCATCGCCATCAATGCCGCTGCCATGAGAACAGTGTTTTTCATGCAATCAAACCCCTTTGATGCCCCTTGCCTGCCTGCCGTCACGCTGTTCCCCAGCGTTTTGATGGCAAGCCAGCGAGCTAACACCTACTCCCTGACGATTTCACCAATCCAAAGCAGCGAATTTGAACGATTTCCCGCAATAGTTGCCGTAGCGACACGCAATCGCCTGGCAATTCGCCATCGGGCTTGCAAAACCGCCTCATCCGCTGCTCAATTCACCGAATGAACGAACCGAACGAACGGCTCCTCAAGGCTATCGATGACCTAGCCGATGATCTGGTTGCACTGACTGCGGATCTGATCCGCTTTCCGACCATCAATCCGCCCGGCGAAGCCTATCGGCCGTGTGCCGAATATATCGGCGCGCGGCTGAAGAAGCGTGGTTTTGAGATCGAATTCATCCGTGCCGAAGGCGCGCCCGGCGACACCGACCGTTATCCGCGCGTCAACGTCGTCGCCCGTTTCGATGGCCGGGCGCCGGGTGCTTGCGTGCACTTCAATTCGCATATCGACGTGGTCGAGCCCGGCGACGGCTGGAGCCTCGATCCGTTCTCCGGCATCGTCAGGGATGGCAAGGTCTATGGCCGCGGTGCTTGCGACATGAAAGGCGGGCTTGCCGCCTCGATCATCGCCGCTGAAGCCTTCATGGAGGTCTTTCCCGATTTTCCCGGCGCCATTGAGATTTCGGGCACGGTCGACGAGGAGTCCGGCGGCTTTGGCGGCGTCGCCCATCTGGCCAAGCTCGGCTATTTCTCCAGGCCGAAGGTCGACCACGTCATCATTCCCGAGCCGCTCAACAAGGACCGCATCTGCCTTGGCCATCGCGGCGTCTGGTGGGCGGAGATCGAGACCAAGGGCGAGATCGCGCACGGCTCGATGCCGTTCCTCGGCGACAATGCGGTGCGCCATATGGGCGCCGTGCTGCGGGCCTTCGAGGACGAATTGTTTCCGGCGCTCGACCGCAAGATGACGCGCATGCCGGTCGTGCCCGAAGGCGCAAGACGCTCGACCCTAAACATCAACTCGATCCATGGCGGCCAGACGGAGGATTTCCGGCCCGGCCTGCCTTCGCCCAACGTGCCCGATTCCTGCCGGCTGACCATCGACCGCCGCTTCCTGCTCGAAGAGGATCTCGCTACGGTCAAGGGCGAGGTGATCGGTATCCTCGAGCGGCTGAAGCGCGAGCGCAAAAAGTTCGACTACGAAATCCGCGATCTGATGGAGGTGCTGCCGCTGATGACCGAGCGCGATGCGCCGGTCGTTAAGGCGGTCGCGCAAGGCATCATGGAGATATTCGACCGCGAACCGGATTATGTGATTTCACCCGGCACCTACGACCAGAAGCATATCGCCCGTATCGGCCACATCTATGACTGCATCGCCTATGGCCCGGGCATTCTCGATCTCGCCCACCGGCCCGACGAATGGGTCGGCATTGCCGACATGCTGGACTCGGCAAAGGTGATGGCGATCGGCCTCGACGTGCTGCTGAGAGGCGCCGGCCCGCGATGATCCGGCCGTGGGCGGAAAAACATTCCTCCCGGCGTCGGCGGACGGTACGAAACGCAATTTACTCGGCGGCGAATTCACGCTTCTATCCGCCCGGGTTTGAGCACGTGTTTTAGATATGGGGAGTTGCACGATGAAATTGTGGAAAACCATCCTGGCCGCTGCGGCGCTGGTGTTGGCCGCCGGAACCTCGGCAATGGCCGCGCGCACCGACCTGGTCATCGGCATTACGCTCGAACCCCCGCATCTCGACCCGACCGCGGGTGCCGCGGCGGCGATCGACGAGGTGCTCTATGCCAATGTCTTCGAGGGCCTGACCCGCATCGGCCCGAACGGCGAAGTGCTGCCCGATCTCGCCGAAAGCTGGAGCATTTCCGACGACGGCAAGGTCTACACTTTCAAGCTGCATGCCGGCGTGAAATTCCATGACGGCACCGACTTCAACGCCGACGATGTGAAATTCTCGCTCGACCGTGCCCGCGCCGACAATTCGGTCAACGCGCAGAAGGGCCTGTTCGCCGCCATCGACAAGGTCGAGGTCGTCGATCCCACGACGGTGACGGTGACGCTGAAGAACCCGCAAGGCTCGTTCCTCTACAATATGGGCTGGGGCGACGCGGTGATCGTGGCGCCTGAGACAGCCGACACCAACAAGGAAAAGCCTGTTGGTACCGGCCCGTTCAAGTTCCAGAGCTGGGCCAAGGGCTCATCGATCACGCTGGTCAAGTCGGACAACTACTGGGGCGCCCCGGTATTTCTCGACAAGGCCGAGTTTCGCATCATTCCGGATGCCGCCGCCGCCGTTCCGGCGCTGCTTTCCGGCGACGTCCAGGCCTTTCCGTTCTTCGACCCCGACAGCGTCGCCCAGGTCAAGGACGACCCGCGCTTCAAGGTGGTGATCGGCTCGACCGAGGGCGAAACCATCCTGTCGATCAACAACAAGAAGCCGCCCTTCGACAAGCTGCAGGTCAGGCAGGCGATTTCCTTTGCGCTCGATCGCAAGGCGATCATCGACGGCGCCTCGGCCGGCCTTGGCGTGCCGATCGGCTCGCACGTGTCGCCCGCCAGCAAGGCCTATGTCGACCTCACCGGCCTCTATCCGCACAATGTGGAGAAGGCCAAAGAATTGCTGAAGGAAGCCGGCCTGGAGAATGGCTTCAAGGCGACGCTCAAGCTGCCGCCGCCCTCCTATGCGCGGCTTGGCGGCGAGATTATCGCCTCCGAGCTTCGCGAAGTCGGCATCGATCTCGAGATCATACCGGTCGAATGGGCGCAGTGGCTTGATCAGGTCTTCACCAAGAAGGATTACGACCTGACCATCGTTTCCCATACCGAGCCCAACGACATCGATATCTATTCGCGTAAGGACTATTACTTCAACTACGACAATCCGGCCTTCGACAAGATCATCGACGAGCTGAACCTTACCTCCGACGAGGCCAAGCGCATGACGCTGCTCGGTGAGGCGCAGAAGGTCCTGGCCGACGACGCCGTGGTCGGCTTCCTCTACGAGCTGCCGAAGGTCGGCGTCTGGGACGCCAAACTGCAGGGCCTGTGGGAAAACGCCCCGATCCAGGCCAACGACCTGACCAAGGTGAAGTGGACGGATTGAGAGGCTGACAGAAGGGGCGAAAGTTGCACTCCGTCACACCCCCCTTTGTCCTGCCGCGCTGGCTAGCCCGAGCCGCAGGGCAATCGCTTCAGGTTTGCGCCGCCCCTCATCGCCCTGCCGGGCACTTCTCCCCGTATAGTGACGGGGAGAAGGACGCCCTCGCAAAGGATTTCGCCAATCTTCAGCGTTGCAGAAAGGGTGCCGAGGTTGCGGCCAGCCCCCTTCTCCCCGTCCCTATACGGGGAGAAGATGCCGGCAGGCAGATGAGGGGCGGCGCCGACTTCGGCTATTGGCCGGTCGAGCGCTACGTTTTGTCTGAAACGACTGCCCTGGCGAGACCCGTAGCGTCCAGTAGAATAGAGACGGGCGTGAAAGTGCACTGTCACCTGGTCTCGGCGACAGGCAAGGCAGCGGTCCGTGTGCGATGACCGCCTATCTCCTCAAGCGCCTCGCCATCGCCGTCGTCACGCTGGTTTTGGCCTCGATGGTGGTCTTTGCCGTGCTGGAGATCATTCCCGGCGACCCGGCGCGGCTGATGCTTGGCCTGAACGCCAGCGCCGACCAGATCGAATTGCTGCGCGACCAGATGGGACTCAACGCTCCCGTCGTGCTGCGCTATCTGCATTGGGCCGGCGGCTTGCTGAGCCTCGATTTCGGCCGTTCCTACACCTATTCGGTGCCGGTCATCGATCTGGTCCGTGAGCGCCTCGTCGTCTCGCTGCCGTTGGCGCTGATGGCGCTGGCGCTGTCCACCGTCATTGCCATTCCGGTCGGGCTGTTTTCCGCCAGCCGGCGCGGTCGCGCCGGCGACACGATCGCGATGGGTGCCGCCCAGCTTGGCGTCGCCGTGCCCAATTTCTGGTTTGCGCTGATGCTGATCTATCTGTTCGCCGTCTGGCTGCGGCTGGTGCCGGGCGGCGGCTTTCCCGGCTGGGGCGCCGGCGTCTGGCCGGCGCTGAAATCGCTGCTCCTGCCGGCGGTCGCCCTCGCTCTGCCGCAGGCGGCGATCCTCGCCCGGGTCACCCGCTCAGCGCTGATCGAAGTGCTGAACGAGGACTACATCCGAACCGCCCGCGCCAAGGGCCTGCCCTATCGCCTTGTCTTGTGGCGGCATGCGCTGCGCAACGCCATGATCCCGGTGGTCACCATTCTAGGCCTGCAATTCGCTTTCCTGCTTGCCGGAACCATCATTATCGAGAACGTCTTCTATTTGCCCGGCCTCGGCCGGCTGGTGTTCCAGGCGATCAACCAGCGTGACCTGATCGTGGTCGAGAGCGTCGTCATGCTGCTGGTTGCCGCCGTCATCGTCGTCAATTTCATTGTCGATCTCTCCTATGCGGTGGTCGATCCGCGCCTGAGAGGAAGGCAATGACGCTGCACATCGACATCCCCGACGAGAACCTTGCCGGCATCCTGGCCAAGGCGTTCAAAAACCGTTCGTTCCTTGCCGGCTTCGTCATCACCGCACTGGTGGCCGCGGTCGCGATCATCTCCTTCTTGTGGACACCTTACGACGTCACCAGGCTAGTCATTTCCGACAAGACCCAGGCGCCATCGCTGGCGCACTGGTTCGGCACCGACCATTTCGGTCGCGACATCCTGTCGATGATCATGGTCGGCGCCCGCAACTCGATTGCCGTGGCGCTGGTGGCGGTCGGCATCGGCATGGGCATCGGCGTGCCGCTCGGCGCCTTTGCCGCGGCGCGCGGCGGCTTCGTCGACGACTTGCTGATGCGGCTGAACGACCTGGTCTTTGCCTTTCCGGCGCTGCTTTCGGCAATCATGATCACCGCCATCTTCGGGCCGGGCGCGTTCAACGCCATCATTGCCATCGGCATCTTCAACATCCCGGTGTTCGCGCGCGTCGCCCGGGCCGGCGCCCTGGCGATCTGGCCGCGCGAATTCATCCTCGCCGCCCGCGCCGCCGGCAAGAGCAGGACGCTGATCAGCATCGAACATGTGCTGCCCAACATCGCCACGCTGCTGCTGGTGCAAGGCACCATCCAGTTCGCGCTGGGCATACTGGCCGAAGCCGGGCTTTCCTACGTCGGGCTGGGCACCCAGCCACCGATGCCGAGTTGGGGCCGCATGCTGTTCGACGCCCAGACCCGCATGGTGGTGGCGCCGTGGATGGCGATCTTTCCGGGCATGGCGATCGTCGTCACCGTGCTTGGCCTGAACCTGCTTGGCGACGGCATCGCCGACATTCTCGATCCGAAGTCGCGGCGGCAGCGATGAGCCTGCTCGAAATCGACAAGCTGTCGCTGACCATCGGCGACACCGCTATCCTCAGAGACGTCGAGCTTTCCGTCGCGGCCGGCGAAGTGATGGGGCTGGTTGGCGAATCCGGCTCCGGCAAGTCGATGACGGCGCTCACGCTGATGCAGCTTCTGCCCTGGGCGGCGCACGCCAGCGGACGCATCACCTTCGACGGCATAGACATCCTTGCCGCCAGCGAAGACCAGATGTGCGCACTGCGCGGCGACGACATCGGGATGGTTTTCCAGGAGCCGATGACGGCGCTCAATCCGGTCAAGACCATCGGCGAGCAGGTCGCCGAGGGTATTCGCTGGCACACCAGGGCGAGCCGCGCCGACGCCGAGGAACGGGCGCGAAAGATGCTCGACCGGGTCGGCCTGCCGGCGGCACAATTCCCGCTGTCGCGTTATCCGCACGAACTCTCCGGCGGTCAGCGCCAACGCGTCGTCATTGCCATTGCCTGTGCGCTGAAACCCAAGCTGCTGATCGCCGACGAGCCGACGACGGCGCTCGACGTGGTGCTGCAGGCGCAGATCCTCGACCTGCTGCGCGACCTCGTAGCGGAAAACCGCATGGGTCTTCTGCTCATCTCGCACGACCTCGCCGTGGTGACCGAGATGGCGGACCGCATCACCATCCTGCGCCATGGCGAGGTGATGGAGGCCGGCGATACGGCCCGCACGCTATCCGAACAGCTTCATCCCTATACCCGCCAACTGGCGCAGGCCTCGATGCATATGCCCGCGCGGGCCCGCACACATGACAGCGGATCGGCCAAGCCGCTGCTTCAGGTAGAGAGCGTAACGCGGGACTATCCGGGACGGCGCATATCGCTGTTGAAACGCGCGGCTGCCATCCGCGCCGTCGATGATGTCTCGTTCTCGATGGCGCCCGGCCAGTCGGTGGCGCTGGTCGGCCGTTCCGGCTGTGGCAAGTCGACGCTTGCCCGCATGGTTCTGGCACTGGACAAGCCGACATCGGGAACGATCCGCTTCCGTGGCGACACCCTCACCGGCAAGAGCGAGGCGGAGCTCAAGCCGGCGCGGCGCGACATGCAGGTCGTATTCCAGGACCCGTATGGCTCCTTCGACCCACGCCAGAAGGTCGAAAGATTGGTGGCAGAGCCGCTGCATGTGCTGGAGAAGAAGCCGGCGCCCGCCGCGCGGCGCGATATGGTGGCGCATGCGCTGCACGAGGTCGGCCTCTCGCCAGGCGACATGGACAAATATCCGCACGAGTTTTCGGGCGGCCAGCGTCAGCGCCTGTCGATCGCCCGCGCCATCATCACCCGGCCGAAGCTGGTCGTCGCCGACGAGCCGGTCTCGGCGCTCGACGTCTCGATCCGCGCCCAGATCCTCGATCTGTTCGCCGAGCTCAACCAGAAACTCGGCGTCGCCTATCTGTTCATCACCCATGATCTGACCGTCGCCCGCGCCATCACCGACGAAGTGATGGTTATGCATGACGGCAAGATCGTCGAGCGCGGCAGGACGAGCGAAGTGCTCGACCACCCGCAATCCGCAGCCGCCAAGGCCTTGGTCGCCGCTGCTCCCGATTTGCATCGGGCAATTGCGAAAAGGCTGCAGGAACAGGGGTGAGCAGCTTCGTGGCGCGGCTTGATCCACAAAGCATACCTACCCCCTCACGTGAAAACTACACCGATCGCGGTCAATCAGGCGAGCGGAGTGTCGAGTCTAGCCACAAAGAAAGCAAGGATTCGACCGGCAACAATGGCGGACACTAGAATGGCTAAGGAGGCGGCGAAACGGGGCGTCGGGACCCTGTAAAGCCAAATCCCAACAAAGGAGGCGATAAACCTCCTTCTGTTCCAAACGACTAACAGGAGGGGCTAATGGTCGACCTATCAATGCTCGAGTGGTTAGAGGAGTGGTACCAAGGGCAGTGCAACGGCGATTGGGAACACCAATACGGCATAAAAATTGATACGATCGACAACCCTGGATGGGAAGTTTCAATAGATTTGCACGGGACGCAGCTCTATGGAAGAAAGTTTACAGACATAAGCTTTCAGTATGGCGACGAAATAGATTGGTTTTTTGTAACAGTAAAGGACGGTACTTTCAAGGGATTTGGAGGGGCAAGGAACTTGTCGAAGATTATCGATGAGTTTAAAAAATTTGCGATGGATACGCAAAGGTAAATAGAGCAATTAGATGCCTAAAGATTTTTTTCGCCAGATGTACAAAACGGGAACTACGGTGACGGTGCTGGACTGCATCCCATGAGTGAGACACGGCAATTTCTGTGACAGGTTATCCTGGAGGATGGCCTATTACAGACAAAATGACGCTCAGAATGTCAGCAGTCAGCCGATGCCTCAGCCTTGCGGCTTCACCACATCGGCAGGGCTGATGTCGAGCAGGTCGAGCGTGCGGCGCAACAGCTGCATCTCGCTCCCGGCAAGTTGCGAATCGGCCTTGGCGATCTCGGCCATGTGGCGGGCGAGCAGCTTGCGCCGTTCAACGTCGAGGTCGCGAAACTGCGCGACGGCCTGCGAGCCGTTGGTCTCGTAGCCGAACTCGTTGAGATATTCGATGACGCTGTCGATGCTGGTTTCGGGAATGCCGAAGGCGTCCCGGCAGATGCGCCTGAAGGCGGTCATTTCACTTTCGCTGACCGACCCATCGGCCAGTATCATGCGGAACAGCATCAGCAATTCCGCCGACAGCACCGGATCGTCCGCCACCTTGCGCACGCCGGGGTCGCCGTCGAAGATCGAGCGTATCTGGTCCAGCAATCCCATCGCCATCTGCCCCTTCCGATTCGTCGGAAAGGTAGCGCGGAATCGGCTTGGGGCAAAAGGGGGTTGCGAATGGTGGAACCCCCATATCCTCTCGCCGAAAGTGCCGGCCGATCCGGCAAGCCCGCTGGGCTGATTGGTGTGTGACCGCGCGACTGGTACTATGCCGCTGTACGAATCATGTTGAGGAGGGACCGGACATGAATCTCAGTGCGCCTACCCAGCTTATTTTCATCATATCCCTTGTCATCGCCATCATCGGCGTTCTCGCCGCGCTTGGCGTTCTTGCGTTCATCCCTTTGAATGCCGCGTGGATTGTCGTCATCGCCTACATCGTGCTGGCCGCCGGCTGCCTGATGCGCGGCGCTTAAACACGTCCAGACAATTCAGAATCTCAGGCAACTCGCAATCTCAGGCAACTCGGAGCGCCCGGCCAAAAGCCGGGCGCTTTTGATTCTGCAGGATGGTCTGTTAGAATTCCTGGACGAGGGAAAGCACATGCCCGCCAGCGAAGACGGCAACCGCCACGACGGCCCAGGGCTCGATCGGTTCGAGATGGTGCGGCGCGTGCCCAGTCATCGGCTTCAGGGCGCCGTCACCGACATATGCGGCTATCGCGAAACCACGCCCGGCCACTTCCGCACCGTAGAATATGCCTCGCTGACCGTGCCGCTGGTCATCAGCTTTGCCGAACCCTTTGCCATCGGGCTCGGCAAGGACCCAAGCGACAATGACCGCTTCGCCAGTTTTGCCGCCGGCCTTTATGCCGGCCCGGTGGTGATCGAATCCTTCGGCGGCGCCTGCTGTGTGCAGATCAATTTCACCCCGCTCGGCGCCCGTCGCTTCTTCGGCCGGCCGATGAGCGAACTGACCGACCGCATGGTCGGCCTGGATGACGTGCTCGGCGTCGAAGGCATCGCGCTGCGCGAAAGGCTCGGCAATGCGCCGGATTGGAGCTCACGCTTCGCCATCGCCGAGGCCTTCGTCGCGGACCGGTTGGCAACCGCAGACCGCACTCATGCCGACATAGTCTGGGCCTATGAGACGATCGTCTCGACGCGTGGGCGAATCCGCATCTCGACGCTGGCCGAAAGGCTTGGCTGGAGCCGCAAGCATCTTACCGGAAAGTTTTCGGACGCGGTCGGCACCGGCCCAAAAACATTGTCGCGAATTGTCCGCTTCAACCATGCGCTTGGCCTGTCGAGACGGGCCAGCAGCGATTGGGCCGACATTGCCGCCGACTGCGGCTATGCCGACCAGGCGCATCTGGTGCGCGAGTTTCGCGACCTCGCAGGCGTCACGCCGACGACTGTCGCCGCGAGGTAACATTTCTTCAAGACGCGCAACCGGCCTTCGCGCAGACTGGGTTGATCGACCAACCCGCTGAAGGAGATCAGCCATGCCGAACACCACCGAACCACCGCGGCTTTATCCGGCGCTGCGCTACAGAAATGCCGGCAAGATGATCGACTGGCTATGCGAGGCCTTCGGCTTCAGCGTTCGCGCCCGCTATGGCGAAGGCGACCTGGTGCACCACGCCGAACTCGCTTTCGGGTCCTCGATCATCATGCTCGGCACGGCGCGCGACGATGCCTATGGCAAGATGGTCGGCGCGCCCGGCTCGGGCGGCGGCAAGTCGATCTATGTCGCGGTCGCTGACGCCGACGCGGCATACGCGCGGGCAAAAACCGCCGGCGCCGAGATTCTGGAAGAGCTCACCGACCGCGACTATGGCAGCCGCGAATTCATCTGCCGCGATCCGGAAGGCAACGTCTGGTCGTTCGGCACCTACTGGCCGAAGGCCGACGAACCCGCCAGCTAACGCGCCAGCCCGAAAATCGCGTCGCAGTCGAGGTGGGTTTCCAGCTCGGCTGCGATCTCGTCCAGTGCCCGTTCGACCTCGGCGCGGTAGTCGATGCCGCCGCCCTTGACGCCGAGGCTTTCGAGGAATTTCGCCCGGAAGGCATCGGCGGAAAACAGACCGTGCATATAGGTGCCCAGCACCTTGCCGTCGGCCGAGATAGCGCCGTCATCGATGCCGTTGATAACGGCGGACGGCCGCAGCGTGTCCGGACCGGTGGTGCGGCCGAGATGGATCTCGTAGCCCTCGAGCGGCAGATCGAATTGCACCGAGCGCGCGCTGACGTTGCGCACCGTCTTTTCCGGCTCCATCACGGTTTCGACGTCGAGCAGCCCGAGGCCTTGCGTCTCGGTGACGCTGCCCTCGATGCCATCGGGATCGCGCACGACATGGCCGAGCATCTGGAAGCCGCCGCAAATGCCGACGATATGGCCACCGCGCTTCCTGTGCGCGGCAAGGTCGCGGTCCCAGCCGTTCTCGCGGAATTTCAGGAGATCGCCGATCGTCGACTTCGAGCCGGGAATGATCACCAGACCCGCATCTTCGGGCAAGTGCTCACCAGGCGGCACGAACACCACCTCGACCTGCGGTTCGGCCTTGAGCGGGTCGAGATCGTCGAAATTGGCGATGCGCGAGAGCACCGGCACGGCGATCTTCAGCGCGCGCTTTTCGCCGGACGCGAGCCGTTCGAGCACGACGGAGTCTTCCGACGGCAGCCGCGCCGCCGCCTTCAGCCACGGCACGACGCCAAAACAGCGCCAACCGGTGAATTTTTCGATCGCCTCGATGCCATCGTCGAACAGCGAGACATCGCCGCGGAACTTGTTGATGAGATAACCGACGATCATGCGGCGATCCGCGTCCGGCAGGATCAGATGGGTGCCCGCGACCGAGGCGATCACGCCGCCGCGATCGATATCGCCGACCAGGATCACCGGCACGCCGGCACGCGTCGCAAAGCCCATATTGGCAATGTCACGGCTCCTGAGATTGATCTCGGCCGGCGATCCCGCGCCCTCGACAATGACCAGATCGGCGCCCTCGCCGACCTTTGCCCAGGAGTCCAGCACCGCATCCATCAACCGGCCCTTCAGCGCCTGGTAGTCGCGCGCCCGCGCCTCGCCGAACACCTTGCCCTGCACGACGACTTGAGCGCCGACATCGGTCTGCGGCTTGAGCAGCACCGGGTTCATGTGGATGGTCGGCGCCACGCCGCAGGCGATCGCCTGCAGCCATTGGGCGCGGCCGATCTCACCGCCGCCTGAACCGCCGGGAATATCGGCGACGGCGGCGTTGTTCGACATGTTCTGCGGCTTGAACGGCCGCACTTTCAGCCCACGGTTCCTAGCCGCGCGGCACAGCCCGGCGACGAGCACCGTCTTGCCGACATCCGAACCCGTGCCCTGCAGCATGATCGCCTTGGCCATGTCAGCCCCTGCCCTGCGCAACGGTGCGGTGATCGTCGACTTGGCTGCCAACGGGCCGCCGCGCCAGAGATAGAGCGCCAGCAGCGGCTCCTTGCCGGTGCGCATGGCGTGGCTGACGTCAGAGGCATGGTGGATCACCTCGCCCGCCGCTCGAAGGCGAAAACCGCCATCGCCCATGCGCCATTCGGTGCCGCCGGTCAGCGGGATGTAGATCTCCTCCGCGACGTGGTGGTGATCGGGGTAGACGATGTCGGGTCCAAGGATCAGCAGACCGCCTGCGACCTCTTCATTGACGAAATGGCCGCGTGTGCCGAACACCTCCAGCCAGCCATAATTCTCCATGAAAATCCTGCCGAAATCCGCCTCGCCATAGGTCTGGCTCCAGTGCAGATCGCCACGACGCTCCGCAACCAGCCGCGCCAACGGCTTGGCGGCAGCGGGAACGAGTTCGACGATGCGGTCGAGCTGGTGCAGGCAAGCGATCGGATGCGGCTCGAGCCGACGCGCCGGCATGTCCCAGCCGATCCGGGCCACGGCGTCGCGCACCAGCGCATCGTCGAACGTCTGGAGATAGGCCTGGAAGCGTCCAAGCAGTTCGTCGAAATTTGTCGTCACACTTTGCTCCAAAGCGCATTCGCGCACAGCGGCTGCCCAGATAGTTGGATCGAGACGGTCGGGTTGCGCGGCGGCATCATTGGTCTAGATTGGACTGCGCGCAAAGCCAAAAACGACAGGCCAGCAGGCCGGAAACATCAGGGAGCACGCCATGGACGCCGCTGTCGATGCGGGCACCAGCCAGTTCGAACTCAACGAGGACCAGCGCGCCATCCAGGAGATGGCCGAGGCCTTCGCCGCCGACCGCGTGGCGCCGAACGCACTCGACTGGGATCGCAACAAATATTTCCCCGCCGATGTGATCCGCGAGACAGGCCCGCTCGGCCTTGGCGGCATCTATGTCCGCGACGATGTCGGCGGCTCAGGGCTCGGCCGGCTCGACGCCGTGCTGATCTTCGAGGCGCTTTCGCGTGCCGATCCGGCGTTTTCCGCCTTCATCTCGATCCACAACATGGCGGCATCGATGATCGACCGCTTCGGCAGCGACGAGCAGCGCGGGCGCTTCCTGCCGAAGCTGACCTCGATGGAATGGCTGGCCAGCTACTGCCTGACCGAGCCCGGCTCGGGCTCGGATGCGGCGGCGCTGAAGACGCGGGCAACAAAGAGCGGCGGCGACTATATGCTGAACGGCGCCAAGCAGTTCATCTCCGGTGCCGGCGACAGCGACCTCTATGTCGTCATGGCGCGCACCGGCGCCGACGGGCCGAAGGGCATTTCCACCTTCGTCGTGCCGAAGGATGCGCCGGGCCTTTCATTCGGCGCCAACGAGCACAAGATGGGCTGGCACATGCAGTCGACGCGCCAGGTCGTCTTCGAGGATTGCAAGGTGCCGGCCGAAAACCTGTTGTCGGCTGAAGGCGCCGGTTTCGGCATCGCCATGGCCGGGCTCGACGGCGGCCGCTTGAACATCGCCGCCTGCTCGCTCGGCGGCGCGCAATCGGCGCTCGACAAGGCGCTCGCCTACACCGCCGAGCGCAAGGCTTTCGGGTCGAAGATCAACCAGTTCCAGGCGCTGCAGTTCAAGCTTGCCGACATGGAGACCGAACTGCAGGCAGCGCGCGTCTTCCTCTACACCGCCGCCTTGAAGCTCGACCGCAAGGCACCGGATGCCTCGAAATGGTCGGCAATGGCCAAGCGCTTCGTCACCGATACCGGCTTCAACGTCGCCAACGACGCCCTGCAACTGCATGGCGGCTACGGCTATCTGCACGATTACGGCATCGAGAAGCTTGTGCGCGACCTGCGCGTCCACCAGATACTCGAAGGCACCAACGAGATCATGCGCGTCATCATCGCTCGCGCCCTGATCGGACGGTAGGGCAGCAGGCAGAAAGATGACCGCCAAGATCAAGGGCATCGGAAAAATGCTTCGCCAACTTATTAGCAAACTTGCGCCCGAATAGGCCGGCCACTGCCTGCTGCCTACTGCCTTACCCAAACCACGGAGCGCCATTATGACCACCATCGCCTTCATCGGCCTCGGCAATATGGGCAATCCGATGGCCGCCAATCTGGTCAAGGCCGGGTATGCCGTCCACGGCTTCGACCTGGTGCCGGAAAACCTCGTCATCGCCAGAGAACACGGCGTCGTCATCATGGCCAATACAGTTGCAGCGGTGAAGGATGCCGATGCGGTCATCACCATGCTGCCGGCCGGCAAGCATGTGCTGTCGGTTTACGCAGACATCGCGGCCAAGGCGAAAAAGGGCGCGCTGTTCATCGATTCTTCGACCATCGACGTCGAGTCGGCTCGAAAGGCCCATGCCATCGCCGCCAAGCATGGATTGCTGACGATCGACGCGCCAGTCTCCGGCGGCACCGGCGGTGCGGCGGCCGGCACGCTGACCTTCATGGCCGGTGGTTCGAAGGACGCCTTCGCCAAGGCCGAACCAATCCTCAAGCCGATGGCTGGCCGCATCGTTCATTGCGGCGACGACGGCGCCGGACAGGCGGCGAAGATCTGCAACAACATGATTTTGGGCATTTCGATGATCGGTGTTGCCGAGGCCTTCGTGCTGGCGGAAAAGCTCGGCCTGTCGCACCAGGCGCTGTTCGACGTCGCCTCGACCTCGTCCGGCCAGTGCTGGTCGCTGACCACCTACTGCCCGGTGCCCGGCCCGGTGCCGACATCGCCCGCCAACAATGGCTATAAGCCTGGGTTCGCAGCGGCGCTGATGCTGAAGGATTTGAAACTGTCGCAGGAGGCCGCACTGAGCGTCGGTGCGGCAACGCCGCTCGGCGCCGAGGCAGCCCAGCTCTATGCGTTGTTCAACGCACAGGGAAATGCCGGCGCCGACTTTTCCGGCATCATCAATTTCCTGCGCGGTGACCCGGCGTAAGCTCCAATTTCGTAGTTTTCGATCTGCCCAAAGCGGAAAGTCGGCAAATTTAGGTTTGCTTAAGCTCTTGCTAACCCTGCAGTAACGATGTGGGTTTAAAACGGATTGCGAGGCGGACATCCGCCCGGCGCTCCGGATCAGGTCTCGCGTACCGGAGCCCGTAAGTTTCGCCGTAAGTTTCGCAAGTGTATTGTTGGCGAAGCGCCATGCGTATCTGGCAAAGCCGCGTTCCGATGGAGCGCGGTTTTTGCGTTTGCGCCCCTCGTAGACATCTTTGCATCGAGACGCTGGC
>NZ_JAMYPH010000018.1:0-149864 GCF_040320265.1 Mesorhizobium sp. M0751 | reverse complement strand
CCGTCGCGATCCACGGCAGCGGCTCTTCCCACCCGCCTCATTGTCGCGACGCCAAGCTAAAAACGCTCTGCATTATGTGGCGCGCCACATAACCGTTCAGCGGCGATCTTTATGTCTTCCGCGGCCGCAACGGCAACCTGATGAAGATTATCTGGCATGATGGGCTCGGCATGTCGCTATATGCAAAACGGCTCGAGAAGGGCCGGTTTCTATGGCCGTCGCCGGCGGACGGCACGGTTTCCATATCACCGGCGCAGCTCGCCTACATGCTCGACGGCATCGATTGGCGCAACCCGCTTCACACGTTCCGACCGCAGCGCGCGGGCTGAGTTTTTCTTTGAGTTTGCGCCATTTTCCGCGAGTCAGCGGACGCGTTTTATGATTCACTCCAGGGCATGGTTGCCACCGCCCAGGATGCTGTTCCGGACGATATTGGCGCGCTGAGAGCAGCGCTGACCGCGGCGCTGGCCAGAGCCGAAGACGAGGCCGCGCGCGCTGCGCTGGTAGAGGCCGAACTGGCGGTCGCCAGGGCCAAGGCATCGGATGATGCGGCGCTGATCGCGCATCAGCATCTGACGATCCGGAAGCTGCAGCGGGCGCTGCATGGTCAGAGTTCTGAACGCTCAGCCCGCCTGCACGACCAGATGGAACTCACCTTCGAGGAACTCGAGAGCACGGCCACGGAAGACGAGATCGCCGCCGAGCAGGCAGCGGCCCGGACCACCGAGGTGGCACCTTATGTGCGCAAGCGACCGACGCGCCAGCCATTTCCCGAGCATCTGCCGCGCGAACGCGTGGTCGAGCCGGCGCCGGCCGCTTGCCATTGCTGCGGCGGTCATCGGCTGCGCAAGCTGGGTGAGGATATCACCGAGACGCTGGAGGTGGTGCCGCGGCAATGGAAGGTGATCCAGCACGTGCGGGAGAAGTTCACCTGCCGCGACTGCGAGACGATCAGCCAGGCTCCGGCGCCCTTCCACGCCACCCCGCGCGGCTGGGCCGGTCCCAGCCTGCTGGCGATGATCCTGTTCGAGAAGTTCGGCCAGCATCAGCCGCTTAACCGCCAGGCCGAACGCTATGCCCGCGAAGGCGTGCCGCTCAGCCTGTCGACGCTCGCCGACCAGGTCGGCGCCGGCGCCGCGGCGCTGATGCCGCTGTTCAAGCAGCTCGAAGCCCATGTGCTGGCCGCTTCGCGTCTGCACGGCGACGACACGACGGTGCCGGTCCTGGCCAAGGGCAAGACCGATACCGGCCGATTATGGACCTATGTGCGCGATGACCGACCGTTCGGCGGCGCCGATCCGCCGGCGGCAGTGTTCTACTATTCCCGCGATCGCCGAGGCGAACATCCCGCGGCGCATCTCGCCGGCTGGAGCGGCATTCTGCAGGCCGATGCCTTTGGTGGTTATGGCGATCTCTATGCGACGGGTCGTCAGCCGGCGCCTGTTCTGGAGGCCAGCTGCTGGGCCCACAGCCGGCGCAAAGTGTTCGAGCTGGCCGATGTCGAAGCGGCGGCGCGCAAGAAGGCGCACGGCGAGAAGCCCAACCTGGTCTATCCGCTGGCGGTCGAAGCCGTGAAGCGCATCGATGCCCTGTTCGATATCGAGCGCGCGATCAACGGCCTGTCGCCGGCCCAACGCCACGCCGTGCGCCAGGAGCGGAGCGCGCCGCTGGTCACCGAACTCGAGCGCTGGATGATCAAGACGCGCGACAAGCTCTCGCGCGGACACGATCTGACCAAGGCCTTCAACTACATGCTGCGCCGCTGGTCATCCTTCACCCGGTTCCTCGACGATGGGCGGATTTGCCTATCCAACAATGCAGCCGAGCGAGCCCTGCGCGGCATCGCGAAGACCGATTCATTATGCACCTCCTTTTCAAATGGCGGAAAACAGCGATTCCTGGTTGTCGTCGTGGATGCGACGCGGAGTATTGCGCGCCAAATCGGCCTTGATCCGTTCGTCTTCGAGGTCGCTGGCGCGGATCTGGTAGGGCGCGCCGCGCATGACCTGCTCGGCGGGCAAGAGGCCATCCCTGATGAACCGGCGGATTTTAACGTGCGAGACTCCAAGCCGGGCGGCCGCGTCCGACATGGTGAGCCACTCGCCATTCTTGTCGGAAGAGCGATAGCCGCTGATCTTGTGCACCGTGCGCAGCGATTGGACGCGACGCGCGGTCCAGGTCTTTCCCTGACCGGTCTGCATGCCCATGCGGTTGAGTGTGGCAGCGATTTCGGCATCCGACCATCGGGTTGCCATGGATCGCATGATCGCCAGAGCCTCCTCAGGCGTACGCTGGCCATGCTCTCCGGATTTGGGCTTGCGAACCCGTACCTGCGAGTGCTGGCCTCCGTGCCAGTGGATGGTCAAGATCACGTCGCGCGCATCGTCATCGACATCCGCCACGATGTCCTTGATGAGCGCGCGCAGCAGTTGCTGACGACAGCGCATGTCGACACTTGGCGCGTTCCAGGTGGCCTCGAGATTCTGGGCGAGGCCCGTGAAGTCCGGAACCGCGTCGACAGGCTCCACACGCTGGACTTCGCTCAGCCGGGCCTCGCAGGTCTCCACGCGCCTGAGCGTGGCTTCCCAACTCCTCTCGAGCTGGGCCGCAATAAGCCGGTTCTCCGGGTCGCAAGCGGCATAGCGGCGCTCGGCGAGCGATGCCTCATAGCGCGCCTGCTGCAGGTCCATCTCGATCATCTGCCGCCGCTTGGCTTCGCTCTCCAGCTGCATGCGTTCAGCCTCCAACGCCGCTTCGATCGCCATCGGCGCAACCGCCTCCAGCGCTTCGCGGGTCACCGCCGCGTCGGTGCGAAAGCCGTTGAACGACATGCATCGCGCCTGGGCCATCATGAGGTTGCCGCGCTCGCAGCGATATACCGGATAACCGTGCCCGCGTCCGGCATACATGACAACCAGTCTTCGCCCGCATCGACCACAGGAGATGAGACCCGGGAGCAGCGCGCGACCGCCGCGGCCCGACTTGACGCCGCCGGCTTTGCCATAAGCGTTGGCCGCGAGCAGTTCCTGGTTCCGTTCGTACTCGCTCCATCCGATGTAGCCTTCGTGATGGTCGTTGAGCACCACCGCCCACTCGCTAGCCGGCTTGTAATGGCCATAGCTCTTGCGAACGCGGCCATCGACGATCTCAGTGCGCTTCTCGCTCTTACCATAGACATAGGCGCCGGCGTAGAACGGGTTCTTCAGGATCGAGATCACGTTGCGGTAGCGGATCGGAACCCAGTCGAAGGACACCATCTTGTTGCCGTCGGAGGGTCTGGGGAAATGCACGCCGTCATCGATCATCGAGATCAACACTTGCCGCGCACTGCCGAGTTCGCGGAAACGCGCGAAGATCAGACGAATGGTCTCCTGCAGGCGCATGTCGGGATCGAACCCGAGACCGTAATCGCGGTGCCAGACATAGCCGAAGGGCACGGAGATGCGCAGTTCCCCGCGCTGTGCCTTGGCACGGGCGGCCTCGTACATGCGGGCACGCAGCACGCCGAGCTCGAACTCGCTGATGCTGCCCTTCATACCGAGCAACAGGCGGTCGTTCGGCAATCCCGGATCGTAGACTCCGTCCAGATCGATCACGCGTGCATCGACTTCCCCGCACAACTCGAGCAGCCGATGCCAGTCCGGCCCGTTGCGCGACAGGCGGGACGCCTCCAGGCAAAGCACGGCGCCCACATGGCCGGTGCACAGATCGTCGACCAGGCGCTCGAAACCGGGACGTTCCACAGCCCCGCTTGCGGTTCGTCCCAGATCCTCGTCGATCACCTCTACTTTGCGGAATCCCCAGCGCCGCGCGACGTCGACAAGCTCATATTGCCGACGCTGGCTCTCAAGGTTGAGCTGAACCTGCGCCTGAGTGGACTGACGCACATAGACGACGGCCTTGCGCTTGAGGACGGCAGTCGGAATCAGATTACCGCTCGTCATCGCAGCTCTCCTCCTCCGTTGCCACGCCGGCGGCGGCCATCAATACGTTGGCGAGCCGGGCGATCACTATGGTCCGTTGCGCTGAACTCAGCCCGTTCAGCTTCTCCGAGTCGAGCGGCAAGCTGAGTTGGCGAACGACCACGAGAGATCGTGTCGGGGGTGGCAGGGTTCTCATGTTGCGCCTCCGCGATGGTGAAACCATCCGGAGAGCCTCGCCGGAAACGGCGTTCGATCAAGAGCTTGTGTAGCTCAAGCAGCGCGGCAAGCGATACGCGCGGGGGGCCCAGGTCCATCGCCGCGCAAGCCACGGGATCGATCATCCAAGCCGGAGCGGTAATGACATGCCCGGGCGCGACGACGAGATGAATGATCCGGCCGTTGGCGCGCTCTTCGCTGTTCTCGCAGCGAAGCCGACGTCCGAAATACGGGTGCCAACGGTAATGGACCTCGACCTCCTGCCCAACATGGGCAGAATGACCCCGAGATGGCTCTCGGCAGAAAGTCTTGGCTGTTCTGCGGTTCCGATCGCGGCGGACAGCGCGCTGCCGTTCTCTACAGCCTGATCGTCAGCGCCAAAGATGAACGATGTCGACCCGCAGGCCTGGCTCGCCGACGTCCTCGCCCGACTGCCCGCCTATCCGGCCCATCGGATCGATGATTTGCTGCCGTGGAATTGGAGATCCGCAAAATTGCGGACCCAACCAGCGGCGGCTTGATCATGCAGCGCAATAGGGTGCATCACGTCTACACCGTCGATCGTGTCGCCAGGGACCTCGGCGTCAGCGAAGCGCTCATCCAGGACCTGACCCTCGGTCTCGAGCCCGAGGACGGCGTCATCTGGGTCTACGGCGCCAACGATGACGACGGGATCTTGGCCTTCACCGATGAAGGGATCGAGGAGGTCAAACTCCTCCTCGAAGAATATCATCGCGTCTCCCCAAAGAAAGCTTGACCCCAGCACTCCGGTGCTCAGGTTCTCCTGGCCGCCGGATGCGCACGTCTGCGGTCTTCACCGGGCTTCACCGGATGCGTACAATGAACCCGGCCACCTTCGCGTTGGGCGCAGTTAACAGCCGGTCCCCGGTTTGCCGGGCAGGCCCCCGAACGAACTTGGAGCGCATCGCTGGCACGGCACGGGAGGGCAATCGCAATCTGTCGAGCGTCAGCCATTGCGAAAGGTGTAGCCATAACCGTTGATTGCCGGCGCGCCGCCGAGATGCGCGTAGAGGATCCTCGATCCCTCTGGAAAGAAGCCTTTCTGGACGAGGTCGATCATCCCTTGCATCGATTTGCCCTCGTAGACGGGGTCGTTAATCATACCCTCGAGCCGCGCGCACAGACGGATGGCATCCTTGGTCTCCTCGGACGGAATGCCATAACGGGGGTAAGCGCACTCCTCGAGCAACACCACGTCATCCTCGGCGAGTACCGTTCCGAGATCAACGAGCTTCGCTGTATGTTGGGCAATGTTGAGCACCTGCGCCTTGGTTTTGGCGGGGGTGGCAGAGGCATCGATACCGATCACGCTGCGCTTTCGACCGTTCTTGGCAAATCCGACGAGCATCCCGGCATGCGTTGACCCCGTGACCGTGCAAACGACGATGTAGTCGAAGGCAAACCCAAGCTGTTTCTCCTGGCGCGCACCTCCTCCGCGAACCCCACGTAGCCAAGGCCGCCATTCGGGTGAACAGACGCTCCAGCCGGTATCGCGTAGGGCCTGCCGCCCCTTGACTTGACCTCATCGAGCGCCTGTTCCCAACTGCGGCGGATGCCGATATCGAAGCCCTCGTCGACAAGGCGCACCTCTGCTCCATGATCCGGCTCAAGAGAATGTTGCCAACCCGGTCATAGACGGCGTCCTCATGTAGTACCCAGCTCTCCTGAACCAGGAGACATTTCATGCCGATCTTGACGGCGACCGCAGCGACCATGCGCGTATGGTTGGATTGCACACCCCCGATGGTGACGAGCGTATCAGCGTTTGACGCGATCGCGTCGGGGATGATGTATTCGAGCTTGCGGAGCTTGTTTCCGCCGAACGCGAGACCGGAGTTGCAGTCCTCGCGTTTGGCGTAGATTTCCACCTTGCCCCCCAGATGCTTGGAGAGGCGGTCGAGCTTTCTCGATGGGCGTGGGTCCAAATGTGAGCGGATAGCGTTCGAACTTTTCCAGCATTTTCTCTCCGGAAACACGCGATGGAGCTGAATTAGCCATTCACAATTCATTCGAGAGGCGTCTTTGATTTGACGTCATCTGCATTATCCGGCGCCAGAAGAGTCCCATTACCTATTTCCAGCGCCTCGTTCGTCATTGAGAGTTGTAACTGCACGCCGGCGTGCGAGAGATTACCCCAATGCGTTCGGCATTCAAGAACTGCATCTCCTGGATTATCTAGAATGACCGGATTGCTGTCACCATGGACCTCTCAAGCGCAGTATTCCTTCTAATATCTGCTCAATGTTGATGGTTGGTCCAAAGTGGCGCTATCTTGGGCACTGACCTTGTCACGGCGCCTCAAGGCAGCAGCAGCGATATGGCCAGCATTTGATCGCGCTGGAGCAAATCTGCGGATTCATTCGTCACCTCATCAAGGTCTGGCGGCTCGCATCCAACTTCCTTGCAACTGCCGAAATGCTCAGCCCTTTGGCCAGCTCGGCTAACGTAGCCAGACCGCCAGATCAGAAAGAGCACGCTTGCGAAATACGCCAGCTGAAGGAGCAGCGAACAAGCCAACGTGGTGACGACTACTGTGCCGATGGAATGAGAAGCGAAGTACACAGTCAGTGCGGTGCTGCACAGCACCAGCCCCAGGACGCGACAAAAGATTCTAAAGGGCAACGCCGTTCTCCTGGTCTTGTCTCCTCAGATCATGCTGCGACCTGGTCGGCCGCAACATGGGTCTGGCAGTTCTTCGGGCAGACGCGGCCGCAGGCTCCGCAGCCAATGCAGCGGCCGGCATGGTCGACGACCATGATCATGCGATTGAGCTCGCCGTCGAAATCGTCGTCTTCACCGTCGCAGGCGCCGAGGATTTCACCCGCGTCATCGACACCGTAAAGATGCATGACCTCGCGAGAGCAGACTTTGAAACAGCGGCCGCAGCCGATGCAGGTCGTGCCGTCTATAGCGGTGAGATATTCCGGCACCCATCCGGAGCCGTCGCGGGTGATAAATGTGCTCGTCATCGTAACTTCTTCATTGCAGCGAGCGCTCTCTTGGCACCATCCAACTCGGCAAAAACCGCCGACGTTTCTTGGGCAACTTCCTCTATCTCCGTCCATTTTCCCGGGAGATTCTCTGCAAGGTCGCGCAATTTCATCTTGGCAACTGCCGCGCGCAGCTGAAGCTTTCGGACTTTCTTCCCCATCTCATCTAGCTTTGACATAAATCCTTCCTCGAAATCGGTTTCTTCACGCCCGTGCCACGTCGGGAATAGGCTTCGATGGCTGCCTTCCCACGAGGCGTAGGAGTCTTGAGCACCGATCAGCCGCACGAGCCATCTGACAAACTGCGTGGCAAGGGGCGCCTCGTCCTCGTTGACAGCCGGGCTGACCGCGGCATCAGACATTTCGCCTTCTCCTCATTTCAGTCCTCTTCCTCGAAGCACGATGTCTGTTTTCTGGGACGCCTACTTCGGGCACACTTGCGCAGCCGGCGCCCGGGTCGGCGCGGCTGATTCCACGCAATCGATGTCCCTCTGGCCGACCTTGAACACGTCCTCGACTGCGAAGTCTTCCACGCGAATTCGCGTCGAACATCACTTCCGCCGCAATGCGGCCGGAGGCCATGAAGATTCGAGCCTCGATCCTGCTGCAAACGATCGACCAAGTGCTGCATGGACCCTCCTTGCTGCCGTCACGCCAGGGAAATGGACGAATTGGCCAGTAAGCCATTTTGACCAATCACCCCTTTTTGTTTTTCTCCTCGGCCGACCGCGCTTTGGCACCTTCGGGAAATTGTTTTGCGGAGCCGCAAAGAGAGCGCCGCAACAAACCTTCCCACCCCTGTACTTGGCGAGGGCCTGCAGCAAATCCGGCAGATGCTGCTCTTTCAATTCGGCCGGGATAGGCTCCGGACCGTCCAGCGACGTCAGTGCCAGTTCGACCAACTCGATCGCGCGATCATTGTTGCCGTTCTCGTGATAGTACCGGGCGACCGCGGGATAGGACCGGAACTTAGGGCTGTCGCCTTGCGGGGGATTCAGCACCAGGATGTGTTCGGACAGCTCCTTGCCCATCGCGAAGCGCTCAGCAGGGGGAAGGCGCGAATGGTCATTGGCCGGATGGAAAAGTTGGTCTAGCGCCGAAACCATCCAGTCCTCGGAGTTTTTGTCGATCGCTTCGCGAACCAATTGGCGCATCACGGGCAAGCCGGTCCACATGTCTTGAATTTTGTGAAGCAACAGATGCGCATGAGCCAAGCGGAAATTGATGTCGTCCGGCATCAAGGCGATGCCCTCTTCGATCGCCCAGAGCGCCGTCTTCCAATCTTCTGACTTCACCGCCCCCCAGAATCTGTCATCGATCGGCTTCTTCAACGCTTGTTCACGCGCCATGGACTCGCTTCTGGCGATCCGCTCCGTATCGGCGGCTTTCGCTTTATCGCTGGTGCGCCAGCTGCCGTTGAGCACTTTCGGCAAAATCTCATAGAGTTGGCTGGGATGACCGATAAAGGCGATGTGGCCGTCTCGGTCGACCACGAACGAAGTCGGAATCCCGGCGGAAAAGCTGGGTTTCATCCAAAGCTTGTTCATTTCACCTGTGTAGTCGAACGCGATCCGATAGTTCAGATGCGAGCACTTTTCGGTCAACCACGCGTCCAACTTGGTTCGAGCCTCAATGGCCGTTGGAGCGTCTTCATCAGCCGCGACGCCGATGACCTCAAGTCCGCCGTCCTTGTATTTTTCCTGGAGCCGCATCAGATCGAGCATCTCCGCCACACACAGTTCGCACCAAGTTGCCCAAAATTCGACGATATATACACTTTGCCGGGTTGGAAGTTCGTCAGGGGCTCGCCACGCAGCCAGGTGTCCACTTGATCGAAGGAGCCGGTGACTTCATCTGCAATACCATTTTGCTCTCCAAAGCTGTTGCCAATGCGCAAGCTTGTTCCCCCTTTGAGACGGGGAACGAGGGTTCAAGGAAGGGAGAGCATCGCTCGTCTTGCGCATCTGCGTGCAGTCAGCCTTCACTCAGTGTTGCTGAATCTCAATTCGCAAAGGCCGTGCCAATGCGCTCAGCGCGCAGTAAATGCTTGATTCCACTTTAAAAAACCTCCGGGTGCCAAGATAGCCGGTTGTATTGGACGCGACATGTTTTCTGCCACTGTCAGGTCTTGGACACGCATCACGCGCTTCGCGTCGCCAGAGAAGCGTGGCCACGGACGACTCGACATATATTCGGGCTGAGGCACGAGCAGATGGACATTATGACTGCATTGGCTACCGCCAGGCTCGTCATCATCGTCCGCCTCAAGCTCGCTTGAGCTTTCTTGCCGTTTCGGTCGCTCAGGTGGTAGCGGAACGCCATTGCGATTGCAGGGGCCGCTCCATCCGAGCATCGCCTCTGCCCTACCTCTTCCGCTTTGCGATTGAATTCCTGGCGGCGACGCAGGAGTTCTTCACGACGAAGCCGGTCATGTCCGGCTGCGGGTCGCGAGTACCGTCTTCGCCAGATTGACGATGATGATCGTGGCGAAGAGGGCCAGGATGAGTGCCGGCATGTGCCGGCGCGGTGAACTCTCCCGGATTCCTGCTTTTGTCGTTCTGTGTCCCGTCACAGGCCCTACAGGGACCGCCTGGTGCGAATGTGAGCGTTGTCGGAATTGACCGGCCAAAGACCACTCGGTCGCCACGCGGGTTGGGCCGGACCGACTGAAAACGCCGAAGATGCGGCCGCCCTCGCCGCTGACCGGCTACCATCCCAGGCGATGACACGTGATTGATGCCACCGTTCGCGCCGAGGGCCGGCAAGAGCCCGACCGTCGGACTCGAAGGTCGGTGCCTTGGCCGCTGCACGGTCGTTGCCGTGTTCAGTTCCCGGCCAGTGGTGAAGGAAATCGTGATAACGCCAATACGATGAGGCTACGGTCCGAACGCGGCCTGCCGCACTGAAACGACTCTCTTTCTCGACCTGACGCCGGCTCGAGGATCGGTGTTTTGAGCGCATTGAGGACGCCTGGGCCTCTGCCCGCCCGTTTGTCTGCGCGTTTCGTTGTCTCGGCGAGCAGACACCGAGCGCGTTAGAGGCGTCCGGGCAATGTTCTTCGCGACGGCGCTTGCAAGTTGCTTATGAGCTTCGCGAAACCTGCTCGTTTGCGGCGACCTTTCTCCGACTTCGCATCAGGGTAGGTGACCAGGGGAGTAGAGCTTGGAACAGCATCGGTGCTACTGCGGAACCAGTCAGCGAGCCAAAAACAGCGGCAATGGCGGCTTCCCAACTATCCATCTCGTGACACCGCCGAAGAGCCGCTCACGCAGCCGGCGATTGCCATAAGCGCCCATGACTATCATGTCGGCAGACGTGTCGATTGCGTGCTGCGCGAGCACCGTGGCTGCCGATTTTCCGGCGCTCGCCAGCAGGTCAACCGACACCCGAGCACCGTGCCGAGTGAGATAGGCAGCAATGTCGGCTCCCGGCTCGGCGCCGTTTCCGGTGCAGGTCGCCTCCGGATCGACTAGTGCGACACGAACTTCCTCAGCACCGGCTAGCAGATTCAGCGCTTCCCGAACCGAACGGGACGCCTCGACTCGCGAATCCCAACCGACCAGCACGCGCCGTGGAGACAGAGTTGCCTCAGCGCCCACCGGCACGACAAGCACCGGCTTTCCGGTGTCGAACAGGCTGCCGTTGATAACAAGGGGACCGACGTTAATGTCGTTGAGAAGTGCGGGGCCGACGATTGTCAGGTCGTTGCAGAGCGCCCGCGCTCGCACTGCGTCACCGACGCTGGCCTGATCGCAGTTGACAACATCGACATCATAGCACCGCCACGTGGCTCTCAGCAGTTTGTGAATTTCCCTAGATGTTTTTTCCAGACTGGCCGCGTCCTGTGAAAATCTCTCGATTTGCCTGTACCGTTTTTCCAGTGCGGCAATGGCGTGTGCGCGTTGTCTGGGCCATTCGGGGATGCCATCACCCAGCGGCGGAGGCGACATAACGAGAGGCGGAGGCGACATAATCAGGACGGACAAATGTGCGCCGACCTCGGCGCACAAGCTCGCAGCTGTTCTGACGTCCCGATCGGAGTGGTCAGCTCCCGCTACACTGAGTAGGCTTTTGAAGGCCATTTGAATGCTTCCCCTGAGTTAGTCGCGCTCATAGCTCGTTTCGAAGCCGCAAGACTTGCCTTCCAACTAAGATGGAGAGTGGCACACCATCCGTTCGCTATTCAGTCGTCCGGCTTCTCGAGCGAGTAGCCGGCAGACCTGACAGTACGAATGACGCTACTTGGCGAGGCCGCCTTCAGCGCCTTTCTGATCCGGCTGATATGTACGTCGACAGTGCGTTCACCGATATGGATATTGTCCGGCCAGGCCGCGTCGATCAGCTCGTCTCGGCTGAAGACCTTGCCGGGAGCCTCAAGAAATTGCCGCAGCAGGTTGAATTCGAGAGGTCCGAGATGGATGTCGTGGCCATTACCTCGAACCCGGTGAGCATCGAGCTTCATCTCAAGGCTGCCGCAACAGAGCCAGCTGCCGTTTTTTATCCCGTTCGAACCCGGCTTTGGCAGCGCCAGCTTCATCCGTAGACAGTCAAGCAGCTTGGCCGGCGCGAAGGGCCGCACAAAGCTCTCGTCAATACCAGCCTTCAAGAGATCGAGGTGCTGGTTCTCGGCGCCGGGCGCGATCAGCGCAATTACGGGCAGGCCGCCGGTCCGGGGCTCCCCCTTGAACCGGGCGCAGATTGTGGAGCCTGTCGCGCTTGCTGGCCCGCAGTCCAGCACTACCGCCTGGAGCTCCCGTTCATCGGCCAATGCAAGTGCTTCCTTCACGCCGCCTGCCGGCTCACTCGTGAAGCCGTCCACCCCCAGAATGTGGCTGAGGAACAGATACAACTCAGCATCTTGCGAACAGATCAGGACCAGTGGCTTCATCAGCGCTACCCCAAGAACCAAATCGGCATCGACCCCCTTGGCTGAGTGGGTTGAGCATGGCCTGTCCTCAAGGCTTGGCATGATCCGCGGGCTCGAAGAGCGGTTCCATCACGCCCGCGCCACCTCGGGATAGGCTTCAATGGCTGCGGTCGCATCGCCGGCCAGTTTCGTACCGGCGGCCGCGAGTTTCCAGAACGTCTCGAAGCCGAACCGGTGGACGTCGCGCAGGGTCTTCGACAGAACGACCAACCGCCCGGCCGTGAGAAGCACGCGCCCGAAGCCCTCATGGCTCATCTCCATCATCGGCGATGCCATCAGGCCGGAGCGCTCCTCGATCGCAAGCCCGACGGCGGTGTAAAACATCTCGAGCCTCCACAGCACGTCCGGATCGGGATCGCCGATGATCGGGATCGCACGGCGCTGTTCTCTGGTGATGATGAAGTCGCCCAGCAGCTCGGCGTCCGATTTGCCTTCCCACGACCCGTGGGAATCATGAGCCCGGACGAGCCGCACGAGGCATTTGACGAACGGGGTGGCAAGGGCCGTCTCGTCCTCGGCGACAGCAGGGCTAACCACGGCGTCAGACATTTCGCCCACTCCTCATTTCAGTCCTCGTCCTCGAAGGACGGTTTGTGTTCGGCGACACCAGCCTGCGCCAGCACCTTGCGCAGCCAAGGGGGAGGACACGTCCTGAGCATCATCTGCGTGCGCAACAGCACCTCTTGGATGGTTTGGGGCTGCGGAACTTTGATCGGATGAATTTTTGCCGAAACAACCTTGGCTGCCGAAGGTCCGCCGATCGCCAGACAAAACAGGAGATGACATCCCTTCAGCGCCTCCACCTTCGGGGTGATGCGATCATCGCCCTCAGTTCGGTGCTTCCCGCTCTCGTCGGAAACGTCATCGAAGGCCACGGCTTCGACGAGATTCCATTCCTCGCGCATCACATCGTAGACAGCAAAACGCCTGGCCGATCCGAAATGGGCGTTGAGGTTCTTCATGTCCTGCGTGGCGATCGCCACCCGCAATGCGCCGGCTTGGCGTTCCGGCGTCGGTGCGTGAACCTCGTCAGTGACGAGCGAGAGGCGACGAACGGAGCTCATCTGGGATTTCTCGCTTACGGAGTGGATCAAGCGCCTCAGGCGTCGGCGCGTGCCGGTTGGCTTCAAAAATGTTGGCAACCTCGAAGATCATGTCGCGGGTCCCCTGGTAGAGGATTGTGAGCTTGTGCTGGATGCCGAGCCGGTCGAAGATCGGGAAGCCAACCCGCATGAGCGGAATGCCGAGGCGCTGCGCCGCCTGGCGGCCGTGGGAATGGGTGACGAGAAGATCAGCGCTGGCGCCAAGAGCTTCCAAATCGCCGAGATCGCCGATTTGAACCGACTGCGCCGGTACTTCCTCCAAAATTTTCGACATGTCGGTCGTGGTGACCGCCGCCGCGATTTCGGAGCCCATGCCGATGAAGAAGCTCGCGAGTTGGTAGAGTTGGTCTGGTTCAGCAGCGATCGCAATTTTCTTGCCTCCAAAGTGGAAATGTCCGTCGAGCAACGCGTCCTGCAACTGCGCCCGGCGACGGCGCACCCCAGCCGGCGCCGCCGCGCCCGAAACTGCGGACAGCAGCGAGACGAACCGGTCGGCGTCCTTCAATCCAGTCAGCGACCGGAACAGCACGTAAGGCACGCCGGTCAACCTCTGCAGCAGCTCGGCCGGGCGGCGCATATGCTCACCGATGACGATGCATTGCTCGGCCGTGCCAAGCTCACGGATATCCTCGACACTGGTGCCGCCATAGGTGGTCGTGACCCAGCGGTCGGGCACCGTACCATCGAGCGAGCCGGAGACGTCCGGCAGAATCACCGGCTTCAGTCCAAAGCTTTCAACCATCTCACGCAAATGCTCGATATCAGCCACAGTGAGGTTCCAGCCAGGCAGGATCACGATCTTCTTCGACTGCCGCGCCCGCTCGCCGGGACGCGTAATCCTTTCGATCATGGCGGTGACAGCCTTGGCCCAGCCCTCTTCGATCGCGCCGTCGAAATCCGGTGTGTTGGCTAGCACCACCTCCGTACCCGCGAGTTCTTCTGTGCGCTTCAGCCTGATATCGGCGATATCTCCTGCGCAGTCTTCGCCCCGGGTTTCCACCAGCGCCGTCGTGCAGACCCCGATCAGCGTTGGCTTTGTGCGGGTCTTGAGGTTGAGGATCGCCTCTTCCAGATGGTCTGCCCCGCCGAGGATCGTCGCCACCTCGTCCATCGCCGTTGTCTGCAGGGGGATGGCTTCCTTGAAATGCCGCACTAAGAGCACGAGCGCGAAGCTGGTGCACCCCTGGCTACCGTGGAACAACGGCATCGCGCCGTTGACCCCAAGGAAGGCGAAGGCGGCACCCAACGGCTGCGATGACTTCAGCGGATTGACCGCCGCCGCTTTGGTCTGGGGAAGGATACGGACCATCGGCTTTCCTCAACACTCGCCGTAATCGTCGGCCATCGTGCTGGCGAATTCCTGGACAGCATGCAAGGTCGCGGCCTCGCTTTTCGTGCGCGGCAGTTCCTCCCTCACCGCAGGCTGGCAATCCCATGGTGCCGGCTCCCGCACTTGGCACCAGATCGGGTTATGAATGGCGAGGTCGATCTGGCGTACGAGTTCCACCATGCCGTCATAGCCGGCATAAGGGTGTTGGCGCTCCTGGTTGATATCGAGCCAGGGTGTCTTGGCCTTCAGCGCGATGAACTGCGTGCGTCCGCCCGACAACATGATATCAGCCTTGTGTTCTGAGAGCATGGCGTAAAGCTCGCGCGGCGTCATCTGCTCGAACATGTGGTTGTCCTCCTTGAGGATCTGCTTGATGCGCTCCTTGTCTCCGACGGTCGACTTCTTGACAGAGGTGCCGACGATCTCGATGCCGATCTCCATCAGCGCATGGACGACCGACCAGGACTTCACACCGCCGGTGTTGAGCAGCACGCGCTTGCCTTCGAGCCTCGGCCGGTAGGCCGCGAGCTTCTCCCACGCAATCGCCTCCTCCTCTGCAATCAGTGCCTCGGTGCGGCCGAGGATCTCCGGATCGGCGCCTTTCTTCACGAGCAGCTGAGAGATCTGTCGGAGCGCTTCCGAGGTGTCGGTGATGCCGTAGAAGGAGCCCTCGAAAAACGGGATGTCCCAGCGCTGCTCCATCTTGCGGGCGAGATTGATGAGCGCGGTGGAGCACACCATCATAGCCGCCCGGGCGCGGTGCGCGCAGGCAATGTCGAAATAACGCGCGTCGCCCGGAATGCAGGCGCGCACCCGGATGCCGAGCCGATCCAGCAGCGGCTTCACCAGCCAGAATTCGCCCGAGAGGTTGAATTCGCCAAGAATGTTGATGTCGTAAGCGCCGACATCGTCGGGCTCCACCGTGCCGATGACATGCTCGAGCAACGCCTCGCCGGCAAGCTTGTTGCCAAGATTCTTGGAGCCGACGAAGCCCGGCGCATTGACCGGCACCACCGGCAGGCCGAACTTTTCCGCCGCGCGCTTGCAGACGGCCTCGATGTCGTCGCCGATCAGCGCCGTCACGCAGGTCGGGTAGACGAAGATAGCCGGCGGCCGATACGCTTCCTTGATCTCGCGGATCGCTTTGAAGAGCTTCCGCTCGCCCTGCCCCATCACCACGTCGAGTTCGGTGAGGTCGGTCGTGAAGCTTGTGCGCCACAGCGTTGGCCCGGACGAAGCCGCACCGCGGTTGTCCCAGGAATTGCCCTCGCAGGCGAGCGGCGCATGGATCAAATGCGCAACGTCGGTGATCGGCTGCAGCACGATCTTGGCGCCATCGAAGGCACAGCCGCCGGCCGCCGCCCCGGGGGTCAGTGGCTTCGAACAGCCGTTTTTGCGCGCCGTGGCATTCTTGCCGCGGTTCGTCTCGCAGGCAGGCTCGTTGAAGACATCCTGGATTTTGGCTCTGAGCAAGGACATTGCGTCGGTCTCCAAAGTCCCTCGGGAAGACGACCGGCCAAAGCCGACCGTCACGCTTAGCGGGTGAGGTCATACGAATAGTCCGTCACGCCCGTCTCGCTGGTCTCGCGATCGAGCTTGTCGAAGATCTTGTCGAGGATCGTCGTCAGTACGCGCAACCCGCCTTGGTAGCCCATGAGCGCAAAGCGATGGTGATGATGGCGGTCGAAGATCGGAAACGCCAGCCGGATCAGCGGCGTGCCGGTGTCGCGCTCCAGATACTTGCCATAGGAGCTGCCGATCAGCAGGTCCACCGGCTCGGTGAAAAGCAGCGAGCGCATCGCCCAGAGGTCCTTGCCCGCCCAGACTTGAGCATCCTTACCGAAGGGCGATGATGCAAGCAGCTCCTTCAACTCCGCTTCCCATGCCGAGGTGCCGTTGGTGGCGAGGCAATGGGTCGGCTCTCCGCCCGTCTCCATGATGAAGCGGGCCATGGCGTAGACAAAGTCCGGATCGCCATAGATGGCGTATTTCTTACCGTGCAGCCAGGATTGGCTGTCCGCCATGGCGTCAACAAGTCGGCCGCGCTCGAGGCGGATTGCCTCGGGGATTTGCTTGCCGGAAATCGCGGAGACCTCCATCAGGAAGTCGTCCGTCGCCTGGACTCCGAGCGGGTAATGGAACGAGGCAGTCGCCTGCCCTACCCCCTCGCAATACTCCAGTGTTTTTCGGGTGTTGTAATGCTGTAGCGAAAGTGTGGCCTCGGCGTTGAGTGCCTTCCTCACGTCTTCGATCTTGGTGCCGCCGTCGTACATGCGGTATTCGCCGTCCGACGGCGTGTCGAACTGGTCAGAGGCGTCTTGGATGAAGGTATAGGACACGCCTATCAGATCGAGCAGGCGCTTGAGTTCCCGGTTGTTGCCAACGCAAAAACCGTCGAAGCCCGGAATGATATTAATGGTCCCCTCGGCTTCCGTGCGCTCCTCACCTTTCCAGAAATGCTCCAAAATGCCCTTGACCGTAACGTCATAGCCGTCGACATGGCTACCGACGAAGGCCGGCGTGTGGGCGAAGGGCACGTCGAAGTCGCGCGGAACCGAGCCTTGGTCCTTGGCGTTCTCGATGAAGCTGTGCAGGTCGTCGCCAATGACCTCGGCCATACAAGTGGTCGAGACGGCGATCATCTTCGGGTCGTAGAGTTGGTACGTGTTGGCGAGCCCGTCGACCATGTTCTTCAGACCACCGAACACTGCCGCGTCCTCGGTCATCGAGGAGGAAACTGCCGAAGCAGGCTCCTTGAAATGGCGCGACAGGTGCGAGCGGTAATAGGCCACGCAGCCCTGGCTACCGTGGACGAAGGACATGGTTCGCTCGAACCCTGCGGCCGCGAACACCGCGCCGAGCGGCTGGCAGGCCTTGGCGGGGTTCACGACAAGCGCTTCGCGAGCGAGGTTCTTTTCGCGGTATTCCCACGTCTTGGTGAATTCGCGTTGGTCGGTAACGATCTGGTCCGGGTGCGGACATTCGAAATTCAACCTCTTCTCGGCGAGCATCTGCCTGTATTCCGGCTCGCGGAACAGGGGAGCGTGGTCGAGAACTTTTTCAGCCGACTGCGGCATGGGTGGTTACCTCTTTCCATCTGGCCCAACGGCGGCACAGGGACGTCGAAACGTTTCAGGTCTCCCGCGGACAAAGGGCCACAGGCGTTCAACGGCCTCCCGGCTTCCGGGAGGCCAGGTTTTCATTCCGCAGCGATCGCCGCCGACGGCTCAGCTTTTTTCTTCCAGGGGGCGTCGTAGAGGTTCCAGACCGGGTTGTTGATGGCCAGATCCATGTCGCGGGCGAAGATGGCGAAGCCGTCGTAGCCGTGATACGGGCCGGAATAATCCCAGGAATGCATTTGACGGAACGGTATGCCCATCTTCTGGACCGGGTACTTTTCTTTGATGCCGGAGCCCACGAGATCAGGACGGATCCCCTCGATGAACTTCTCCAGCTCGTAACCAGTCACGTCGTCATAGATCAGCGTGCCCTTCTTCACGTAGTGGCCAGTGCGCTGATAATCGTCGTTATGGCCAAATTCGTAGCCGGTGCCGACGATAACCATGCCCAGGTCCTCATATGCCGTGACGACGTGACGGGGGCGCAGCCCGCCGACATACAGCATCACCGTCCTGCCTTCGAGGCGCGGCCGGTACTTGGCGATGACGGCATCGACCAGGGGCCGGTATTTGGCGATGACCGCCTCGGCCTTGGCCTCGATTTCCGGTCCGAAATGCTTGGCTATCTTGCGCAGAGAGGCTTCGGTCTGGGAGGGGCCGAAGAAATTATACTCCATCCAGTCGATGCCATACTTTTCCTCCATGTGCCGGCAGATGTAGTTCATCGACCTGTAGCAATGGATGAGATTGAGCTTGGCCTTTGGCGCGCGCTCTATTTCGGCCAGCGTAGCGTCGCCCGACCAGTTGCCGACCACGCGCAGGCCCATCTCCTCGAGCAGGATGCGCGAAGCCCAGGCGTCGCCGCCGATATTATAGTCGCCGATCACATTGACATCGTACGGGCCGGCCTCGAACTCGACGTCCTTCTTCTCGAAGACCCAGTCGCGGATCGCGTCGTTCGCGATGTGGTGGCCGAGTGATTGCGAGACACCGCGGAAGCCCTCGCAGCGCACCGGCACGATCGTCTTTTCGTGCTCCTTGGCCTTGTTGCGGGACACCGCTTCGGTGTCGTCGCCAATCAGGCCGATCGGGCATTCGGATTGCACGCTCATGCCCTTGTTCAGCGGAAACAGTTCCTCGATCTCGTCGATGATCCGTTCCAGCTTCTTGTCGCCGCCGAAAACAATGTCCTTCTCCTGGAAATCGGAGGTGAACTGCATAGTGACGAACGTGTCGATGCCGGTCGTGCCGACGTAGTAGTTGCGGCGTTGCGACCAGGAATATTGCCCGCAGCCGACCGGGCCGTGCGAGATATGGACCATATCTTTGACTGGACCCCACACCACGCCTTTCGAGCCGGCATAGGCGCAACCGCGAATCGTCATCACTCCGGGGATGGACTTGATGTTCGATTTTACCTCGCATTCGGAAAGGACCTCGCTTTCCTCGCCAGCCTCGTCGCCGCTCTTTGCGACGCTGAGGTGCTTTTTGCGGCGCTTCGCCGCCTTGTCAGGATATTGCGACAGCACCTCCTCGATAAGCTTCGCATGGAGGGCGCCGTCATTCTCGTATTCCAGGCTCATGGGACCCCTTTCAAGGTTCAGGGTGACGCCTCACCAACGAGGCGCCGTTCTTTGAAAGGCGCGCCAGGTCAAGGCCGCGCCTCGTTCGACAGCGGTCGTTACTGTGCGGCCGCCTTGGCCGCTTCCTTGACCTGAAGCTCGGCAAGCATCTGCTCGTCAGTCTTCATGATGCCGAAGTCGAGCAGCATTTCCTCGAGCTCCTCCATGGTGATCGGGGTCGGGATGGTGCCCTGGCCCGAATTGGCATGGATCTTCTCGGCCAACGCCCGGTATTCCCCGGCCTGCTTGGAGTCCGGCGCATATTGAATGACAGACATCTTCCTGAGTTCGGCGTGCTGGACGATGTTATCGCGCGGCACGAAGTGGATGAGCTTGGAATTGAGCCTGGAAGCCAGCGCTTCGGCGAGGTCGAGCTCGCGATCGGTTTGGCGCTCGTTGCAGATCAGGCCGCCGAGCCGCACGCCGCCCGAATGGGCGTATTTCAGGATGCCTTTGGCGATGTTGTTGGCGGCATAGAGCGCCATCATCTCGCCGGACATGACGATATAGATTTCCTGGGCCTTGTTCTCGCGGATCGGCATCGCGAAACCGCCGCACACCACATCCCCGAGCACGTCGTAGGAGACATAGTCGACATCGTCGTAGGCACCGTTCTCCTCGAGGAAGTTGATCGAGGTGATCACGCCGCGACCGGCGCAGCCGACACCCGGCTCGGGGCCGCCCGACTCCACGCATTTGATGCCTTTGTAGCCGACCTTGAGCACATCCTGGAGTTCGAGGTCTTCCACCGAACCTTCCTGAGCCGCGAGGTGCAGGACCGTATCCTGCGCCTTCGCGTTCAGGATCAGGCGGGTGGAGTCGGCTTTGGGGTCGCAGCCGACGATGAGGATTCTCTGCCCGAGGTCGACAAGGGCGGCGAGCGTATTTTGGGAGGTGGTGGACTTGCCGATGCCGCCCTTGCCGTAAAAGGCGATCTGTCGCAAACCTGACATGTAGCTTTCCTTCCTTCGTTCCATTCATCGCGGCTGCCGCGACATGAATGCCGGTCGGGCAGCTGTCGCCGCCTCGCACCCAAGGGTTTCAAGACTCGTGCCAATTTGGCTGGTCGAACCGAAGAATAATTTCATGGTTGCTTTTCAGGCATTTAGCTTGACGCCAAAGAAAAGATCGTCGGAACAAGCCGTGTAGCGGACCCGACAATGGCGACACAAAGCGTCGCGCGATCCTCAGTCACGCATTGTTCGAACCGCATCGTTGTGTTGAGGTCGGCGACAGCATCTCGACCCCCTTGCGGTAATTGGCGGGATGCTGCGAACTCTTCTGTTCCGGCGAGCTGACGTGCTTGGTCTCGCGTATCCTCATCGACACTGCGCGGAAGCTTGAGCCGCGCTGGCATACCTTCGATCCACGGCCATCCATCCGGGCCACGGGCGATAATTCCGCCATATCACCAACCCAAGGGGCCCGGCTCACTTATCGGCGCAGGAGTTCAGGATCGGCGTCATCGCCTTCACATGTTCGTCGATCCGCTCGAGCACTTTCGCCGCGACAACGTCGCGCTCAGGCAGATGCCACCAGTGTTCGTTGACGAGTTCGACGGTCTCGACCACTGCCTTCAGGACTGCCGGCTCCGGAAGCCTTGCACGGTTCGCGAATGCTTTCCATCGCGGTGCTGCTAGCGCCTTGAACGAACGCTCCCCTCCAAGCGAAAGCGCCATGGCGTCGGCGGGAATATATGGCACGGTCGACAGAACGTCGTAGATTGGTGCAAGCACCGGCTTGTCGCCGTTGCCGGGATAAATCAAAGACCAGTTCTTCAGGTGCATGTCGCCATTGCCGGTGACCGTCAGCACCAGGCGGCGGACGAATTCGAGAGCCGCCGTAGGCGAGACGGCCACGCCAAGGGCCAAGGCTATGTCATGATAAGCGGCCCCCTCATATTTGCGCGAGGGATAGACACCGAAGACCTGAGCGAAATCCTCGATGTGTATCCTCTCGCCATCGGCGCCCCGATCGAAGCGTTTGACGAGAAGGACCTTGCCCTCCGACAGCGTGTTGAATTCCTCGGGAATATCCTCGAAATCGGACTTCTCGACAAGTTCGCGTTCAGGCACCTCCATGCCGATCGCTGCAGCCAACGCCAGGTTGGCGAATTCATTTTCGGAAAAGCCTGGAAACGCCGTCGAAGGTAACTTGGCGATGTATCGGCCTTGCTCGTGGTCCATCGGCAAGGTCAGGCCGCCGCCTTTTCCAGTGTTCTTCATGACCGACAGCTTCATCTGCACGCCGGCAAGTGAGAACCGAGCCTTGGGCTTATGCTTTGAAGCATCCTGCGAAACCGCTATCGCGCGGTCACTGGGCAACGCCCGTACGGCTCCCGGCAAATCGGCGCCCAGCGCCGCTAAAAGATCGAAATCATTGCCTGGCCGGACAATGCCTTCGTGGTGCTTTTCCATCGCCTCGCGCAATTTCTCCTCCGGCAGGAGGTTCGCGAAGAAAGCGGGCAAGGCGCCCGCCAGAGGCTTCGGATCTTTCCGCAATCCTCCCGTCGCTGCCCGGAACGACAGGCTGAAAACCGGAAAGCCGCCCGTCGCGCGGTAGGCCTCATCGAAGTTGAATGCATTGAAATCGCCCGGCGTCCTAACGATTGTGCCGACCTTCAGTGCGTTCAAGAGCACGTCCAGCGACGGGATCGTCTTAGCGGCGCGAAAAACTGGAGCCATGATCGTCATCGTCAGGTTGAGGAACAAAAGCGGGTCGATCGTCATCATCATTCGGACGCAATAGAGCCTGGACAGCCGGCACCATGACTTGCGGAACCATCATCATTTCCAGACCGAGTGCGCGAGCGATATTCATGAGCGTCGTCGCACGCGCCGCTGCGGCTCCCTTTTCGATGTCGCGATAGCGGGGACGGGATATACCCGCCAAATCAGCGACCTGCTCCTGCGTCATGGCAGCGGCCAGCCTCGCCTGCCTGAAAAGCCGACCGATTTCGCGCAGAATTTCCGATTCAGAGGCCATCATGATACTTATACGATCTATTCCAATGCCCGATGATACGCAAAGGTATCTCATCCAGCGAGCAAGTCAAAACTTTATGATCTGTTCGCGTATCATATATGAAGATAATGATATGCAAAGAGATCATCCTTCTTCGAGGATCTCTCAGGCTTTAGCGCCGCACAGCGAACGGCGTTCCTCCGAGACCAGCTGCTATGGCCACCGGACTTCTCTGATGGCGCTGCCGCCGGTTTGCCCGGCTTCTTGCCGCCTGAGGCCTGGCGCTGCTCTTCTTTTTCGGCCTCGGTCCGGCGCTCTTCTTGCGCCCCAGCTTGGCCTCGGCTTCCAGCGACGCCATCGCCTGCTGGATCTTGGCCAGCCGGTTCTGCTTGTCGCCGGCCCAATCCGGCATCTCGTCGCCGCGCTTGTCCTTGCCGAAAGTCACGTCCTCCTCGGCATCCGCGGCCTCGGCCGCCGTCAGCATGCGAGCGACCTCGGCTTTCAATTTCAGCTCGCGCTTCTTCATGCGCTTATAACTCATCGCCTTGTGTTTCGACGCGTTCGCCTTGATCTTCTTGCCATCCAGCGCGACATGGCCGAGTTTGACCAATCCTGCCGTCTCACACAGCTTCAGAACCTGCACGAACAGCGCCTCGAGCGCCTTCAAATGCCGCTTGGGGAAGTCGCTGATCGTCCGGAAATTCGCGGCAGGCCCTGGTCGGCTGTTTTCGCCAGCTTTGGGCCATCGACCGCCTGTCGCGTTCCTTCGCGCGCCTCTGTCCCTCCAGCATCAAAAGGACCGTCGCGGCGCACCCGCCCTTCCTGCTCAAATCACATTCAGTTCCCGAAAAACGGCCGCCCGTCGGCGATCCGGCTATACCCGAACGCCGAGCAATCCACCGTGCGATAGCCGCCATGCACGATCAGTTCGGCCAGCGCCTTGCCGACCGCCGGAGCCTGCTGCAAGCCGTGGCCGGAAAAACCGTTGGCGAAGAGGAAATTGCCTACCTCCGGATCACCGCGTTCTGGTCGAGCGTGTTGTAGTCGTAATGGCCGACCCAGGCGCGCGTCGGCTTGATCGCCTCGAAGGCCGGAATACGGGTCGCCAGCACCGGCCAGATCACCTCTTCGAACAGCGGCCAGTCGGGTTCGAAATCTGTGGGGTCGGCGGGGCCTTCGCCCTCTTCCGGCTCGGCGCCGCCGGTGATGTAGACCGAACCTTCCGGCCGGACATAGATGCCGCTCGGGTCGACCAGCAGCGGCATGTCGTCATATTTTTCGCGCGCCTCGAAGACGAAGACATTGCGCTTGCGCGGCTCCACCGGCAGCGCCAGCCCGGCCATTGCTGCCACCTTGCCGGCATTCGGCCCGGCAGCATTGACGACGATGCCGGCCTCAAGCCGCTCGCCATTTTCGAGGGTCACACCGGTGACGCGGCCGCCTTGCCGCTCGATGCCGGTCACCGACGCCGTGATGAAGTCGATATCCTTCGTCCGCAGCGCCTTGCGGAACAGCATCAGCATCGCATGCGCGTCGAACCAGCCCTCGCCGCTGCGGCCGTAGGCCCCGGCACTGATACCCTCGGCCGATAGCCACGGAAACCGACGAACAAGCGCCTCGGCATCCTCGAGCACGATGTCGGCGCCCTCGGCCATCTGCGCCTCGTGGTTGGCCCGCAGGATCGGCAGCCCGTTTTCGCCAGCAAGGATGAGATAACCGCCTTCGCGAAAGCCGATATCGGCGTCCGCGCCAAACTCTTCCTTGAGCCGCCGGAACAGTTTCAGCGTGATTGCGACAGCCGGATGTTTTCAGGGATCGAGAATTGCTGGCGGATGGAGGCGCAGGACAGCGTGGTCGCGGCGCGGGAAAATTGCGGGTCGCGCTCGACAAGTGCAATCGAGCCCGAAAACCCTTCCTCGCGCAGGTAATAGGCAACCGAGGAGCCGACGATGGCTCCGCCGATGATGACGATGTCGTAATGCACTTTTTCGCTTCTCCAGTTCTAGACGCCCGCCGCCACGTGCGGGCGACGCCGGCATCAACCGGCGGGCAGATGCGCCGAGGGCAACAAGCGCGCCTGACGCAACGCCGCCAGATCAGCCGAGCCGGTGCAGAAGCAGGCGACGGCCAACTGGCGGATGACGATCTCGAAATGCGCGACAACCGCCTCGGTGGACACTGTCGCCGCACGCAGCACGCCGGCCGCCTGCCCGGCGATGTCCGCGCCCAGGCGGATGGCCTTCGCCACGTCGACGCCGTCGCGGATCCCGCCCGACGCGATCAGCTTCACCGTTGGCAGCGCCCGACGTACCGCCTGCACGCTGCCCGGGGTCGGAATCCCCCAATCGGCGAACGCCATCGCCACTGCACGGTCGGCGGCATCGCGGGCGCGCTCGCCCTCCACCGCGGCCCAACTGGTGCCGCCGGCCCCGGCGACATCGATCACCGCCACGCCCGCGTCGACGAGCGCACAGGCCACCGAAGCGGACAGGCCCGACCCCACTTCCTTGGCCACGATCGGCACGCCCACGCTGCGCGCGGCGCGAGCGATCTGCGCCAGGACGCCGCGCCAGTCGCGGTCGCCCTCCGGCTGTACCGCTTCCTGCAGCGGATTGAGATGAACGATGAGTCCATCGGCCTCCAGCGCATCCACCGCCCGGCGCGCCAGGTCCAGGCCTTCGGCCTCGCGCAGTTGCGCGGCGCCGATATTGGCCAGCAAGGGAATGTCTGGGGCCAGGCGGCGCAGCGCGCGCGTCAGTCCCTGGGAGTTGCGGGATTGCAGGCTCACGCGCTGCGAACCGACGCACATGGCTATCCCCAAGGCTTGCGCTGCCTCGCTCAGATGCCGGTTGATGGCCTCGGCGCGTGGCATGCCGCCAGTCATGGAGCTGATCAGCAGCGGCGCGCGCATGGTCTTGCCCAGCAGCGAGGCGCGCAGGTCGATCTCCGTCAGGTCCAACTCGGGCAATGCGCAGTGTTCGAAACGGATGTACTCCCAGCCGGCGGCGACCGTGGCCGACGCCGTTCGCCGATCCAGCACGATGTCCAGATGGTCATCCTTGCGCCGGCTCAGGGCGGTGTCGCTCATGCTCGCTCCATCCGTGGCGTCGGGCGACGGCGTTGCGTCGGATCGGACCGACGGCAGCGCGCGCACGCCGCCGCCTCCCGCGCGTTCAGGCCGGCGCACGCTGGCCTCCCCCCGCAGCGTCGCTGCGGTAGCGGCTGGTCGAGGTCTGGTAGTACTGCGCGCGGATGGCCGCCATGGCCTCGATCAACGGTCCCCACGGCGCCGGAAAGCGTTCTTCCGCAATCACCCGGTGCAGCATGCGCGTATGGCCGGCCAGCTCGTCGTTGAGGAACTCCACCACAGGCATAGCCGGATAGCGCTGCAGCAGCAGGATCGCCGCGTTGTCGGCCTCGCCGGCCGACCTGTCCTTTTCGCGTCCATGCAGATCGTTCTGCAGGCGCCCTATCGCGGAGATGAGCCGCAGGACCTGGCGAAACGCCGGACGCGCGCGCAAGGTCGCCATGTCCAGTCCCCACAGCAAGGACAGGCAACAGAACACGTTCGTGTAGGCGATCGAATCGATGCCGTTGTGCAGGTACTCGGCGTAGGACCAGCGTTCCGCCCCTGCCGCCTGCGCGCGTCCGGCGCGCAGCGCCGCGCAGTAGCACCGGGTATCGTCGAGAAGCTGAGCATAGTCGCGACGATCGTAGGCGACCGCGGCGAGTGAAGCGCGCAGCACATCACAGCCCTCGAATCCGGGGAGCGCGCACGGCACGCCCTGCCCCAGCGCCTGCTCCACCGCAGCGAGCTGCTCCGGCGCGATCAGGCCAAGGTCGTTGCAATCGTCGAGCCAGAACAGCAGCGCCAGTTCGCGATAGAACGCCACGATCAGCGTTTCGTCCTGCGGATCGCGGCCGGTGCGGGCGCTGGTGTCGCGCAGGCTCGGGTGAATGCGCTGCAGGATGTACTGGCCGCCCCTGACCGCTTCCACGGCATGCTCGTCGGCGAACCCGGTCAGGGAACGCCCCCACTCCAGCACCTGCTGCAGCGCGCGTTCGGTCTGGATCATGGCGCCGCTCCTGCTCCCTCGGCCAGGACGCGCCGCCCCCAACGAAGCGCCAGCCACAACCCGGCGAGTTCGGCCACGCGCACCACCCGGGTGGGGCAATACAGTTCCTTGCCGATCCACAGCGGCGTCTGCGGCCATGCATGCGCCGCATGGCGGGCGAGCATCCACTCCAGCGCACGCGCAACCGCCTGCGCGATGCGCCGGCGCCCTGTCGGTTCTTCGCTCCCGTCCATCACGTGCAACGCGAACAGCGCATAGGCGGTTTCCTCGAATGTGGACGCGCGACCGGCGCCCCAGCCGCCGTCGTCGCGCTGCGCCTGCATGAGCGCCGCCAGCGCGCGCTCGTCGCGCCACTGGGGCTTGCCTTGCGCCAGCGCAGCGACCGCATGCGCGGTGGGATACAGCCACGAAACGTGCCATTTCTCGTTGTTCCATAGACCGTGCGGGTTGCGATTGGCCTCGACGTAGGCGCTGGTGCCGGCGGCGGGCTTTCCCAACAGTCGCAACGCATGCAGGGCATGGATGTTGGTCGACACCGAGGCATTGCGCTCGCCGGGGAAGGTGACGAACAGCTCGCCGATTTCGAAATGGCGCAACGCATCGACCGCCGGGGCGCGGCCTGCAAGGCGCAGGACGCACATCGCAACGGCGGTGTCGTCCGCATCGGCCGCGAAGTGCAAGGCCGGGCCCAGACCGCGCACGCCTAGGCGGGCGTCGAGCTGCGCGACGATCACTTGCACCGCCTCGGCGAGCGCGGGATGCGCGAACAGCCCGGCCAGATGCAGGGTGTACAGCGACCAGCACGGCTCGAACACATTGATCGGCCAGACGTTGGGAACGACACCTTCGATGCCGCTGCGCGTCGCCCGCGATGCCGCCTGCAGATACGCGTCGGCGCGCCCGACCTGCGGCGTGCTCCCCTGTGTCACGGCGTGCGCACGCCACGCGGCGGTGGCCGCCGGACTGATGCCGATGCTGCCGTCGTCATCCGGACATGCGGTGGTCGGCGATGTCCCCCAGGCTTCCCAGGAGTGCAGCAACGGATGGCCGCTCGGCAATGTCGCCACCGCCCCCAGCTTGACCAGGCACGCTTGCCGCAACGGCAACAGCGCCGGGTGGCGCGGAAACGCCACGCCGCCCAGCAAGGATGCGGCCTCGCCGCACAACTGCGGCAGGATCAGCTCCGCGCCGATCGGCGCATCTTCCGGCACCGCATGTGCGTAGGGATCGGGCTGGCGCTCGAGGAACCGGGTTGCAGCCTGGACTGCGTCGGCAGCGCCGGGAAGAGGATCGGCACGCTGCAATGCCAGCAACGCCGCCCAGGTGGGCGCATGGCGGAACAGCGGGAAGTCCGCACTTCCCCATCCGCCATCGGCCTGTTGCTGCGCGATGAGCCACGCGTATGCGTCCTGCCGACCGGTGACGTTGCCGTGGAACTGCAGAGCTCGCGCCGTGTCGTAGACGGACGGACCGACGCTGCCGCCGTCGCTCATCTCGCTCAGCAGGTGGCGCAATTCGGAAAGGATCTGTTCGGACAGCGCGTTCACGCGGGATGTTCCTTCTGCAGACGGTTGACGAGAACCAGGATCGGCAGACGCCGCGCACATCGCCGCGGACTTGGGCACAGTGCAGCATGCACCGCTGGCGCCGGCCGATCGCACCGGCACAGGGGCGACTCCATGTGGACGGGCGTGCTCATGCGCATGGCGCGTGCTTGAACAGATACCCGTTGGCCCGCTGCAGTATCTGCGCCAACCGTTCCGCACGCGGCCCCAGCGGGGCGATGGCTTCCCCGGCGTCGCGCAACAAATCCAGCGCGAACTGGCGCGCTGCCTGCAGCCCCATGATCGACGCGCAGGTCGGCTTCTGCGCCGCCGCGTCCTTGCCGGGGGTCTTGCCCAGCGTCGCGGTATCCGCTGTCGCGTCGAGAATGTCGTCGATCACCTGCAACGCCAGGCCGAAACAGGCGGTGTACCGATCGAGCGCACAGTACAGTGCAGCGTGCGCGGCATCCTCCGCGATGGAGCATAGCGCGCCCATGCGAACGGACGCGCGCACTAGCGCTCCGCTCTTCATCCGGTGCATCGCTACGATCCTGTCCAGCTCGGCGTGCTTTCCGACCAGCGACAGATCCATGGCCTGCCCGCCTGCGGCACCCTCGGCGGACACGGCCTGCGCCAGTTCGCGCACGAGCGCGATACGGTTGTCTCCCGGCGCATCCAGGCTCGCCAGGGTCAGGAAGGCGTGCGCCTGCAGCGCATCGCCGACCAGGATCGCAGTGGCTTCGCCGAACTTTACGTGCACGGTCGGAAGGCCGCGGCGAAGCACGTCGTCGTCCATCGCGGGCAGGTCGTCGTGGACCAGGGTACAGGCGTGCATCATCTCGATGGCGGCGCCGACGTCGTCGAGCATGTGCGCCGGCGTGCCCGCCAGTGCGCCGGCAGCCAGACAGAGCAAGGCGCGGGTGCGCTTCCCGCCATGCAAGGTGGCGTAGCGCATGGCCGCCATCAGCTCTGTCTCACCGTCGTCTTCGGCGCAGAGCAGACGCGCCAGCGCCTGTTCGACCCGCTTTGCGCCGTCCTGCATCCAGATCTCCGGCAGCAGCCTGCCGGATGCGCCGCGCGCCTGCGCGCCCAATCCGCCGAGCGCGGAAACGCCAGTTCGGTCGTCGTGTAGCGTGGAACCGGTCTGCATATTTTTCATGTCCTTGTACCTGACACGAGATGGCCACAGCGAGCGCCAAGCCGCAGCGGTGTTGCCGGCGTCGCACCGAGCGCGTGCGCTGAGTGCAACAATGCCGCGCCTCGCCGGCGCCGCTGCCTCGCCACACGGGGCATGCGATGCCAGCTCATGAGAAGCCTATGCGGATTGCCATGGACGGATGTGCGGTCGGGTAATAGCGCCGGCCTTTTTCGACGCCGCTCAGTAACCGCGGCCGCACCCCGGCCTTGTGCATGGTCAGCGCCAAGGCAATGCAGAACTGCACCATTTCCAGCCATACCAGGTGGTAGCCGATGCAGACGTGTGGGCCGGTACCGAACTGCAGCATGTCCACCGGCCGGATCGGCTCCGTGCGTTGCAGCCACCGCGCCAGGCGGAACTGATCAGGCGCCTCGTGCAGCAGCGCCGAGGTCGAGAAATGCAGCAGCGGGATGCACAGATGGGTGCCCGCCGGAATGCGCCGTTGGCCGAGTTGCAATTCCTGCAGCGCGCGACGCGGTAGGAGCGTGGTCGCCGGATGCAGGCGCAGCGTCTCGCGGAACAGTGCCTCGGAGACCGGACACTGTGCCAGGTCCGCGTGCCGGGTCGGCACCGCGCCCACGCGTTGCGCCTCCTCGACCAGGGCGTCCCACAGCACAGGCTGCCGCGCCAGCTCGATCACCATCCAGGCCATCGTCGAGGCAGTGGTGTCGTGACCGGCAAGCAGCAGCAAGCGGATATTGGCGACCAGGACGTCATCTGAAAGCGCATCGTCGCTGCGGTCGAAGGCGCTCACCATGTCGTTGATCAACCCGGTGCGCGCGGCATGCGCGCGCGCGTCGCGGACGAACTGGCGCAACTGCGCGTCGATCCAGTCGCGGGCGGCGCGGCCGCGCCGCAAGGGCAGTCCGGGCAGGTCGACCGGGGGGGCGACGATCAACTGCAGCAGTTGCCGGTACTTGCGATGCCATCCCGGCAGGTCCTGCGCGGGGATTCCCATGAGGCTGAAGATGAGCTTGAGCATCAGGTCGCCGGTTTCGCGCAGGATGGTTACGTCGCCGCGGTCGCGCCACGCCTGCACCCGCGCCCAGATGACGGGCGCGAACAGGTCGCCGATGCCGGCCTGGGTCAGCCCCTTGGGCAGGAACGCCGCCTTGATCGCATCGCGCGCCTGCCGGTGTGCGCCGCCGTCCTGGGCAACCAACGTTCCGCCAAGCAATTCGGGCGCGATCTCTTCGATCAGCGCCGAGGACACGTCCTTGTGCCGGAGCAGTGCGAACGCATCCGGATGCACGCAGGTCATCAGGTGTCCGGCAGGGCCGAAATCCAGCCAGAAGTGGCTACCCAGCGTCCTTTCTGCGCGCCGCAGCAGGCGCGGCAGGTCGCAGACGATCGCGGGAAGGTGCCCGACCAGGGGGAAAGCGCCAGGCATGACCGGGATGTCGCATCGCAGCCGGTGCCGACGGTTAAGTGGGTTGAGCAGTATGTCCATCAGCAGCGCGCCGCCGCCGCCGGTTCGGTGTCGCCGGCAGGGCGCGCGGCGCAGCTGTTGCCACCGTCGGCGTATGTCGGCACATGCGCCAGCATGCCGCCATCGATGCACACGACCTGGCCGGTGATGAACGCAGCATCGTCGGAGAGCAGGAACGCCACCAGCGCGGCCACATCCTCGGGGCGGCCGACGCGCTGCAGGAGCTGGTGCCGGCGCAGATGCCGTTGCATGCACTCGTCCAGCTTGGCGAGGAGACGCTCGGTCATGACGAGACCCGGTGCAACGGCGTTGCAGCGGATCTGCGCATGACCGTATTGGGTGGCGAGCGAAGCCGAGAGCATGTTCATCGCCGCCTTCGACGCGGCGTAGGACGTCTGCGCCGTGTCACCGCTGAGCCCCTGGCACGACGACATGTTGACGATCGCGCCACCGCCGCGGGCGATCATCCGTGGGATGGCCTGCCGGCAGCAGAGCAGCGTGCCGCGCAGATTGGTCGCCATGGTCTGGTCCCAGACTGCCAGGTCCAGGTTGAGGATCGCGCGGTCGCGCGGGGTCAGATGCATGGCGCTCGCATTGTTCACCAGCAGGTCGACCCCCCCGAAGTGCCGCTCCGCCGTCTCGAACAGCGCTGCCACCGCCTGCTCCTCGGCGATATCCATGGCTATGGGCAGCGCGTGGCCTGCTTCGGCCGCGATCTGCGCGGTGCAGGCTATGGCCGCGGAGCCATCAATGTCGGCCACCACCACTCTGCCGCCCCCGCGCGCGATGGCGAGAGCGCATGCCTTGCCGATGCCGGCGCCAGCGCCGGTCACCACGGCCACCTTGCCTTCAAACCGTCCCATCGTGTCTCCTGAATTGCATTGGTCTTTCGCGGCATGCCGCTGGGCCTGCGCCGGAGAAGGCGTCGGGTCGGCGCTGGCGCGCTCGTCATGGCCGGCGTCGCTTTCGATGACCCGAATGGCGGCGACCGGGCACTGGTTGGCCGCAAGCCGCACGGCGGCGTGCAGCGCGTGCGGGACCGTCGCCACGCACACTTCGGCCACGCCGTCCGGTTCGCGCTGGCGAAAGGTGCCCGGCAGCGTCAGCACGCATTGCCCGGTAGTTCCACACAGATCCTGATCGACCAGGACGCGCATCTCAGCCCTCCTGCCCATGCAGCCGGACCGGCAGCGCGCGGAACGTCCTAAGGAACGCGGAGGGCTCCCGGGTCGGCTGCTCGGCCAATGCCAGCGTGGGGAAGCGCGCCTGGATCCGCGGCAGGCTTTCGGCCAACTGCACCCGGGCCAGTTGCGCACCAAGGCAGAAGTGGATGCCGTGCCCGAAGGTCAGCATGATCTTCCCGTCGATCGACATGCCAGGACTGGTGCCGTAGAACCGCACGGGATCGAAGCGGTCGGGATCGGCGAAGGCGTCCGGGTCGCGATTGCCGGCCGCGATCAGAACGCGCACGTCCGCGTTCTTCGGGATCACCACGCCGCCCAGTTCGATGTCGCGCTGGGCGATACGCGGAATGGAGCTGAACATGGCGGGCGCGTCGTAGCGCAGGGCTTCTTCGACGAATGCCTTCACCCCCACGGCATCTCCCTTCAGCCAGTGCCGCTGTTCGGGATACGCCAGCATCGCCAGGACCGCATGGCCGATGGCCGCGGCAGTGGTGGCGAAGCCGCCCAGCAGCATGCCCCAGAGCATGCTGATCAATTCCGCATCCGACAGCATCTCGGCATCGTCGTCGTGTGCGCCGACCAGCATTGACATGATGTCGTGGCGGGAATCGGTGCGCTTGCGCTGTATGAGGTCGCCGAAGTAGGCCTGCACCCTGGCGCTGGCCGCGTCCCCCGCAGCGAGTTGGGGATCGCTGGCGTGCGGGCTTAGACCTTCCAGAATGGCGCTGATTCCGGCGACGAGCGCGAACATGTCGTCCCGGGGCATGCCGAACAGTTCGCCGAAAACCAGCATGGGCAAGGCAAGCGCAAATTCCTGATGCAGGTCCACTGCCTCCCCGCGCTCCAGTGCGGGCGCCATGCCGTCCAGGCGCGCTGCGACAATGCGAGCGATGGTCGGCCTCAGGTTGTCGATCTGGCCGATGGTGAAATCGCGCGAGATCAGCCGGCGCAGACGCGTATGCGTTGGAGGTTCCTTCATCGCTAAAGTGGACGCCAGCAAACTTAGCGACAGGCTGGTCGCCGCACGCGGGAAATAGCGTGCCAGTTCGCCTGGTGCCGGCCCCCGAAAAGCATCGCCCGTGGCCTTGAGCGCCCAGTAGATGTCGGCGTGGCGGCTCAACAGAAAGAGGCCCGACGCCGCGCGATGCACCGGATCGTGCTCGCGCAACCACCGCATGAACGGATACGGGTCGTGGATGCACGCTGGCGACGCCAGTTCGGCGAAGGCGTCCCGGCATGCTGCCGTGGTTTCTTGCACGTCCATCTTGGTTACCTGTTGGCTGGCTGATCTGACCGGCGCGCGCCAGGCGCGCCGGCAAATTGCGGAGAAGATCGCGATTCCCGGCGGCGTCCGCGCATCACCAGAGCACCGGGAACTCCTCGAACCCGCCAGTGATGATCTCCTTGCGCAACTTCAGTTCTTCGGGCGCCACGGCCAGGCGCAGCGCGGGAAAGCGCTGGAAGATCGAACCGAACACCACCTTGAGTTCCAGCCTGGCCAGCGCCGCGCCGATGCAGTAGTGCGGCCCATGGGAGAACGCCAGGTGCGGGTTTTCGTCGCGTCCGATGTCGAAGATTTCCGGGTCGTCGAAATGGCGCGCATCGAACGACGTCGCCGGCAGGCCGACCAGCACTTTGCTCTCCGCAGGAATATCCACGCCCGCGATGGTCACGTCGGTCCTCGGATAGCGCATGATGCCGTCCCAGCCCGCGCCCGGCGGGTACATGCGCAGGATTTCCTCCACCGCCTTGTCCACCAGGGATGGATCGCCGACTAGGCGTTCGCGCTGTTGCGGATGGCGGAACATGGCCAGCAGGCCGAATTCGATCTGCGCGACGGTGCTCTCGTGCCCCGCCACCAGCATGCCCGTCGCCAGGCCGATCGCCTCTTCCTCGGTCGCCTTGCCCTGGTCGACCGCCGCGAGCAGATCCGTCAGCAGGTTGTCGCCAGGATCCTGGCGCTTGTCCCGCATCTTGCCGCGAATGTAGGCGCGCAGTTCTTCCCAGGCCAAACGCGACGCGCTGCGCGGGCCGCTTTCATGCTGGTGCGTCATCACCTCGTGGGACAGCCCGGCGAAAAAGGCGTGATCCTCGTAGAGCACGCCCATCAGCGCGCTGATGACCATGGCCGGAAGTGGAAAGGAGAGGTGGCGCCGCAGGTCGGCGGGCTGGGGCTGGGCCGCCAGTGTCTCGAACAACTGCGCGGCGATCACCTCGACCTGCTGCGCGAGCAGCTTCACCCTGCGGTTGCTGAAGGCCGGCGCCACGATCGTGCGTAACCGGACATGCTCGCCCCCCTCGTGCGAGACCAACCACCCCGGCGATCCGAGAATCACCGAATCCGGCGTGAATGTCGCCGGCGGCATTCCCGAGGGCCGGAACGCCGCGTCGGACAGCACCGCCTTGGCTTCATCGTAGCCTGTCACCCACCAGCCTTCGTGCCCGGACGGGAAGCGCACGCGGTGGATCGGACCGTTGGCGCGTTGCGCCAACATCTCGGGCGAGGGCTCGATGTGATCGACGCGCCACATCGGCAGCGTCGGCAAGGGTTGTCCGGACATGGTGGCACTTGATCTCTAAGCGATGGAAGGGCGGAAGGTGACCGGAAGGCGCTGCGGGCAGCGAATGGCTTAGGAAGGCATGTAGACGACGTCCTCCGCAGCGTAGCCCGATTCGATTATTAAGGTCGGCCAACGTGTAACTGCCTAGGCATACCGCGCGGCGAGATGCAGAACGTTATCCTGCGCCTTCGAGTTCAGGATAAGGCGAGTGTGGCGGGCCTTTGAGTCGCAGCCGGCCATCAAAATTTCCTGCGCAAGGGTCGACAAGGGCGGCGAGCCTGTTTGGTAGGGGGCGGTTTCGCCGAGGCCCACTTCCCATAGAATGCTATCTGATGCGGATTTGACATTTTGCTTTTCTTTCTTCGTTCCATCGATCGCGGTGCCATCCACGAAAGGAAGGTCGGTCGGCAGCTCCCGGCCCGCAACGAAAGAGCTTCAAAACTCGTGCCAATTTGGCCGATCTAGCAGAAGAAAAAAATTGTGATTGCTTTTCATCGGGTTAGCCTGAGGCCAGACAAGAGCTCGGCGAAATAGGCCGGTGTCGCGGGCCAACAAAGGGGACAGAACAGTGTCGGATAGTACGCCTCGGCGACCTTTAGGTCGGGCTTGCGACATTCTGGTCCAGTTTCGAACATAAGAGGGTGGCAAATAGACACGATTGGGGAATTCGATCCTCACGGAGTCAGGCGCTTGCCGAAGCGCGCGCTCATGGTTGCTGCGACAGGCGCATGTTCGCGAAAGCCGAGCCTGCGCACGCAAGAACACGTTTGCGGCAGACGCTACGAAATCGCTGCAGTGCTCGCCGGTGTGAGGTAGGGCATCGGCTCGGCTTTCGGTTCGTCTTTGTCCAGCCGGTGCGGAAGCGCCGCATATCCGCACCATACAGCACCCTTGTCGAGCGTGCTGACGAGGCGGTTATAGGGCGCGCCCGGTCTTGAAGACACGGTCCTCCCAAGAAAAAGGATCGCTCCAAAAGCATCTCTATTTGAAATGGCACGCCGCTTGCTGCTCCTGGTCAGAGCCCATCAAAACACGATGAAAGCGACTTGCGCCATGCCCGACACGCGAAGCTCTAGACCGTGGCCTGAGGAGACGGTGCCTGTTCCCGCTGAACGTCGGTACATCATCTCCTCCGGAGGTCCCTCCTCGGTAGCCGCTTTGCGCACGGCTGGTCCGATGCCGGCACGCCAACACATGGCGCTCGCGCAATTGCCGTCTACCGGTTCTGATCAGCATGTGAGTGCCCAACAGCCCCATCAAAGAGCCACCGAAGCCAAGGTCGGCGGGTCACTGGCAAACTTCGACAATACGCCGAACCAGCTCAGTAACGCGGGTCTCTTGCGTGAAGTCACATTTGAGGCCTCCACACGCGTTCGATATTGGCTACTTCGGGCCCGCTATCACTTTGTCCCGGGCACGAGCGCGAGCGTTGGATGCCGCTTCCGGCGCCATAGCCGTGGAAAGATTGCCCCAGCGGCTCGACAGCCTCCACTTGCTCAGATCGATGGCGTTCGGGTGACGAAGACCAGCAGCCAAGACGTTCCCCTACATCGGGATGGAAAAAGGGGGGTGCGAGCCGCGAGGGCCTCATTTCATGCCCAGCATACGAGCCTTTGCTCGGTATTGCGCCAGCCTCTACCAGAATCCAGCGCGCCAGTTTTTTCCTCAGGAGCAAGTTGATGACCGTTCAAAAGAAGGTTCCCTTCGTCACCTTTCTCACGCGTGTTCGCGATGAGTCAGTCCAGGGCCCAAATCCATATCGCTGGGAAGAAAAGACATCTGACGACTACTTTGCCGGCAAGCGCGTCATCCTGTTCTCGCTGCCTGGCGCCTTCACTCCGACCTGCTCGACCTACCAACTGCCCAATTTCGAAGAGCTCTATGATGAGTTTGAGAAGGAGGGAATTGACGCGATTTACTGCGTCTCCGTCAACGATGCCTTCGTCATGAATGCGTGGGGGAAGTCCTTGGGCCTGCAGAAGGTGGAGCTCATCCCCGATGGCTCAGGCGAGTTCACACGCAAGATGGGCATGCTGGTCGCCAAGGACAATCTCGGCTTCGGGATGCGCTCCTGGCGCTACGCCGCCCTGATCAACAATGGCGTGGTGGAGCAGTGGTTCGAGGAGGAAGGTTTCTCCGACAACTGCGAGGCCGACCCCTATCGCGTCTCATCCCCGCAAAACGTTCTCGAAACGCTGAAAGCCGCCGCATGACCTAGAAAACGTCTCACTCGTGCCATTGCCCGCCCCAAGAGGCTCCTCGACAGGATTATCGCGCTCGCCATGCAATCCTCAGCAAGCCTGCTTCAGCGCCAGAAGCAATCCATGGTCGCATCGCCTCAACTCATTGAGTCGATTCGCTTGCTGCAACTGGCGCATACTGAACTGCATCAGTTCGTCGAGCGGGAAATCGAGAAGAACCCGCTCTTGGAATCTGCGTCAAACGATGGCGGGCCTTTTGGCGATGTTTCGATTTCGGGAGCGGATCAGCCTGTCGCCCCACGCGCAAACGCCGTTGAGGGACCGACCGGGGCCGGGTCGCCTGAACGGCTCGGGCAATGGAAATCACTTCGCAACACGACCAACAACCCGCCGGGTAATGGCCCTTCCCTCGACGAGTTTGCCAGCCTCGCGGAGACATTGCACGACCATGTCGCTCGTCAGATCGCCCTCACTGCGTTCACACCACAGGAGCGGCTGATCGCTGGCCAGCTTGCCGCCGATCTGGAAGACACTGGCTATCTTCGGGCAAACCTTTTGGAGCTGGCCGAGAGCCTGAATGTCCGTGAGGCTGTTGTAGAACGGGTTCTCGGAACCTTGCAGCAATTTGATCCACCGGGAATTTTTGCGCGAACTCTCGGAGAATGCCTCGAAATCCAGTTGCGCCAGCGAGACCGGTTTGACCCGGCAATGGCAGCTTTGGTTGCCAATCTTGAAATGCTTGCGCGACGCGATTTTCAGGCACTGAAGCAGCATTGCGGCGTCGATGAAGACGACCTTCTCGACATGATGCATGAGATTCGGGCGCTCGATCCCAAGCCTGGAAACCGATTCCAATCCGGTGCGTCTGAATCAATCATACCCGACGTCTGGGTCACGCCCTCGCCGGAAGGCGGGTGGCAGATCGAACTTGATCCGGCCACACTGCCCAAGCTGCTGATCAACCAGACCTACTATGCCGAAGTGTCGCGTCAAACTGTCCAAAATTCGAAAGATCAAGCATTTCTCAACGAATGCTTGCAAAACGCGAACTGGCTAATCCGCAGCCTCGATCAGCGCGCCAAGACGATTGTTAAGGTTGCGGCTGAAATCGTGCGCCAGCAGGATGCCTTTTTGGAACATGGCGTCGCCCACCTGCGGCCTCTCAATCTCAGAACCGTCGCTGACGCGATCGGCGTGCACGAGTCGACGGTAAGCCGGGTGACCTCGAACAAGTACATGCTTACCCCGCGCGGAGTCTTTGAACTGAAGTATTTTTTCACCGTCGCGATCGCGTCCTGCCAAGGCGGCGATGCGCACTCCGCCGAAGCTGTCCGCCATCGGATCAAAGCGATGATTGCCGCAGAATCTCCCGGCGACGTGCTTTCCGACGATGACATCGCTGTCCGGCTGAAGGAAACCGGCATCGATGTTGCGCGCCGCACCGTCACAAAATATCGCGAAGCAATGAACATCCCCTCCTCCGTGCAACGCCGCCGCGAAATGCGCTTGTGTCTTTAATGTGGGTCAAGGCAGCCAACCTCATGTTGCAGTGCATCCAAAGTGGAGACTTCGTTCATGACCCGATCCGCGGCAGGCGTCATGGACGCTGTTCTGCACGACCCAGAAAAGCCCGACCAACCGTCTGGTCCCGCATGGGGCGCGGTCATTTCGCTTTCCTTGGGCACCTTCGGGCTGGTGACGGCAGAGTTTCTGCCCGTCAGCCTCCTCACGCCCCTCGCGCATGATCTCGGTGTCACCGAGGGTGCGGCTGGACAGGCGATGACGGCGACCGCTATCGTCGGGGCGATCTCGGCGCCGACGCTGGCCATCATCACAAAGCGCCTGGACCGCAGGATCGTCATGTGGGCGATGACGCTGCTGCTAATCCTGTCGGACGTTCTGGCGGCCGGCGCGTGGTCGCTGGCAGTACTCCTGACGGCACGCGTCGTGCTCGGCATAGCGCTCGGAGGCTTCTGGTCGATGTCGGCAGCACTGGCGATGCGGCTCGTTCCAAGCCACCTCCTGCCGCGCGCCATGTCGATCATCCTCACCGGCGTTTCCGTCGCTACCGTTTGCGCAGCTCCAATCGGCGCTTATGTCGGCGATATCTGGGGATGGCGAAGCGCCTTCATGGTCGCCGCAGTCGTCGGCGCCGCTACACTGCTGGTGCAACTCATAACCATTCCGAGGCTGCCTCCGGTTGGAGTGGCTAGCTTCCGCAGCCCGCTGGATGTGGCCAAGATTCCGACGATCAAGGTCGCGCTTTTGGTCGTCCTGCTGGTCGCTTCCGGCCACTTCGCCGGCTTCACCTATATCCGCGCCTTCCTCGAGAAGGTTCCCGCGCTGGATGTCGAGACGATCTCGCTTGTGTTGCTTGCTTTTGGCATCGGCGGATTCTTCGGCAATTTGGCCGGCGGGCTGCTGGCCCAGTACAGTCTCAAGGCAGTCGCGGCCCTTGCACCGCTGCTCATAGCGATAGCCGCTGTTTCGCTGCTGACGGCGGGAGCATCGGCCTCGGCCTCGGCGGTTGCGGTTGCCGCCTGGGGCTTTGCCTTCGGCGCAGTGCCGGTGGGATTGCAGACGTGGATGGTGTGGCGCGCCGCTCCCGAGCAGGCCGAAAGCGCCGGTGTGCTGATGGTCGTAGCGTTCCAAGTGGCAATCGCAGCCGGCGCGATTTTCGGCGGACTATTGGTGGACAATGCCGGGATTACCAGTGCCATTGCCTACAGTGCTGTTGCCACGTTCCTCGCCGCCCTGACAGTGTTCCTGCTCGGCCCGAAGCGCGAAACCTAGACCGCCTGACAGAAGAGGTCTCAGCAGCGCAGCGGGACGAGAGATGCAATCGCATGCACGGCGCGGCGCGATCCTCTGCATGATTACGCATGGACCAGCGCAAGCGCCTCGCCGGCTTCACCTCCGGGCCATAGCGACCTTCGCCGCGGCGTACCAGTCATAATGACCGTCGTACAAAACCTGGTGATAGTGTGTGCAGCGCCAAGCTGATTTCAGCTTCGGGATTTTTGATTTTGTGCGCCTCGTCAAGCAAGGCCGCTACCCTGCAGGTTTTGAGAAAGAGCTCCCAGCCGCTTTCTCTCAGAAACTAGAACCTCATAATGCGCGAGATAAATCCTCGCGGGACTGTTGAAGGCATAGAAGTTCGCGTTCCGGTCCTGCCCGATGATGCGCGGGCGCAGGTGGCTGTGGCTGCCGATTTCGGTCCGCCAATTCTCAATCAGACTCTTCTTCGTGATGATGAGCACAGAGTCAACGAGGTCGCGTGAGAGCCATGAGAGCGCAAGGTCTAGGCCGATCTTTGTCTTTCCTAGCCCCTGCTCATGCAATATCGCTGCGTAGGGAAGGTCCCTTATGGCGTTGAAGCGTCCAGTTGATGTGAGAATGCCGAGCGCTTGGCATCGAGACTTGCCGATTCTGCACCTTCAACATTGCTTCACTCCCAGGCCGTCAATGACGACGGCTTGTGTTCGAGCATCTTGAAAGGGAGCTTTGAGCTCGACGAGTAGACGTCGAGCGGCCATGGACGCCGGCAGAGGAACGCTCAGCACAAAGATGCCCTTCGGTGTCTGAGCAAGATAGGGAGAAATGCGTTGATCTGCTTTCGGCTATGTTCGTTTTCCCGGTCGGCTTTCGTTTCGCCTCGCCAATGAGCGAGGCTGTCGTTGGGACATTGATTGCAAACAGGTCGGGCACATAACCGTTCACCCGTGGTCGCCGCTCACTGCGCAGCGGCCGGACCGCATCGTCCCTGATAGAGACGTTTGCAAGCCACCCAGCGCCATTTCGGCATATCCGAAGCAAGGCTGTTGCGTTACGGACGCCTGCAACGGAACGACAGAGGCCTGCTCGTGCCAAATTGGCGGATGGTCGCCCGCAGGATTCGCTCTGTCGAGCAACTTGTCAGGTTCGACGTGGTCGCCCGCCAGCTTCCGGCACCGGCGCGCAAGCTCATCCTGGACCCTACCGGAGAACGCTTCGCGGACCTGCCTGATGGAGTCGGCAGCGCCCTCGGATTCTAGAAGGCGGTCGATCTCTGAAAGCCGGAAGACGCCACGCTCGGGATCAGACACCTGATCGGCTCCGTCGACGATCGCGGTTTCGATCTTCACCAGGAGTGGCCCCGATGTTCAGCCACCCATTCCGGCGCTATCGCCGCCACCGCCACCATCCTGAATCGCAGCCGGTCCACTTCCTGAGGACGGTAGGCGCCGAGGCTCCGCTTGATGTCCAGGATCAGCCCGCTGTGTGTTGTTTTGTTCACCACGAAGAGATCAGGCTTGTAGGTCTCGGTCGAATGTACCCGAGATGTAAAGCGCACACCCTTGATCTTACCGGAAGGTGTCCGCTTCAGCATCTCCTGCGCGGCGGACACGATCGGCATCGCCGTTGTCGACAGGAGTTTGAGGTCGGGGTTCTTCTGGACGGCCTGCCCGATGGCCAGTTCAAGCAGCCGACCTTCCTGCATCACCGCCGAACGGAAGAAGCCGAAGAGCGACGCACACTCGCCGAAGGTGAGGTCGCCCCGGGCCTCTCCGGCGAGCGCCGCCTTCATCGCTTCGTCGACCAGCCTGTCGATGTCGTCGTCGAAGGGTCCAGGCCGCACCGATCCAGTCGATAGCCCCAGATGGCGTCGATTACCCGCCCGCCGCACCGTCGCATTCCGCCTGTCCCCTTCCGGACGGCGGAAATGCCATCTAACAATTCTCATAGCGCCAAGACCTCTTACCAGGTTGCGGGTCAGGCCTCCGTTCGGTGTTGCAAGCACGGGCCGATTTCGTCTTGCCCTAACGTGAGCGCCGCTAGCCGATCGGGATCCGGACCAGATCTCAAGCTACGAGCTCAGACATGGTTATTTGTCAGGACGGCGTCTAGGTTAAGGGCGGCTGCCATTGTGTTCTTCGATGATGAAATTCCGTTCTGGCGGCGGTGCTAGTTTTGCAGATTGCCCGCACAGAAAGGTTCACTCTCGGCAGCCGCCAGATAGCCGGCGGCTTCCAGTGAATTGCCGTGCCGACCGAAATGCCTATCCGACTCACTACGGAAATGATCGGCCATACCCTGCGAGCCGAGGAGCGCAGACTTTTCAGCGAGATCGCTTTCGATCTCGACGAGGACTCTTGAGGCCCGCTCCCGAAAACGCCGGTTTAGCTCCAGCGCGCCAAAATGATAGGCAAGGCGTCCCGCGAGATTGCCGTAGATCTCGGCATCTAGCGCCACCCGGTAGTGCAGCACAGGGCCGCCAGCCTCATAGCCAAGTTCGGCGAAGAGCCAGCGGATTGCCGGCAGCGCATCAAAATACGGGTGCAGCAGATAGCGGTCTGCAGCCTGCGGCTGCTCGGCTAGTTTAATGTGATTGCAGGCGTGGCAGATCGGGACGAGGTTGGCCGGGCAGATGTTCAGTTCCCGGTAGTCCATCTTGGGCAAGAAGTGATCGACCTCGTAGACTTCGCCGAAAGTGCAGTAAGGACAGTAGCGTGCCGAGTTTCGAATGACATCGTATGCCCAACGACCGCGACCCTCCTTGTCCACAAGGCGGTTGTCGTAAAGCGGGCGGACAAGTTTCTCCTCGGGGGCCGTGAGGTCGATCGGCGCAACACCGGCCAGCCCGCCGCCCGCAGCCGCGCCGACAAAGATCGCACCGGCACCCACTATTTGGTCACCGAGGTTCACAAGGGTAGCCCGGTCGGCATTCCTTTGTGTCTGAGCGACGCAATCATCAAATAGCGACCGATGATCGATCGCAGGCACAGGGAGAGGGAGCAAGGCTATTCCTCTCCTGCCACGAATGCGCGGGTAAGGGCTCGGCCCTCGCTTCCAATTTGCTTGTCAAAACGAGCCTGCACATAGTCGTAGTCCCTGCCGAGCGCAGCCTCTTGCAGCAGTTTGTAAAAGCCACTCTGTTCAACCTCCAGGCCGAAGACCTTTCTGGTCAAGACGCTGACATTCTCGGCAAAGGTCTCGTCGTCTGGGCGCAGTACACGGAGACTTTCCCCCGACCGCATCAACATCGATACGCAACTGGCCGGAACCTCTTGTAGCACAACAGGCGAATGTGTGGCGACGATCGCCACAGCATTTCGCGACACAAGAAGATCGGAAACGGCCCGAACGAAGGAGCCTAGCAGCGGCGGATGAAGATGTGTCTCCGGCTCATCCATGAGCACAAGCGAGCGGTCACTGATGCATTCGACCAGCCGTGTCAGCGTGAGGAGGACGATCTTGTGTCCGGAGCTCATGCGGGAAAACGCCACTAGCATGCGGTCAATGGCGTCTGCCTGTCCGGAGAGGAACATGGCCTCAACGCCGATATCACCGATGCCTGGATCTGAGGATACGATCCGCATAGCATCGAGCCAGCGTTCTAGATGCTGGGGTTCGGCCGAGACGTTGTGCAGGGACTGCCCGAACTCGGCATCGAGCTCGTCGGTAGATTTGATTCTGACGCGGCCATCACCCGGTGCAGGAGCGCCGTCCGACTTGATCCCGACGTAGTAGTAAGGAAGCGTTGTCTCGGTACGTGCACGCCCGTTGGGGATGGGATCGAAGCGATCGAACACGCTGAAGGAGACAATCACGAGATTCAGGAACTCGCTCGGACCGGACTCCTGCGTATCAAACGCGAACTGCCCTTGGATACCGATGGAGGCGGCATGATTGTTCATAAGCGCGTCTGCCATACCTGCGAGAAGACGCGTTTTTCCGACCCCGTTGCGACCGATCAGCACGTGAATGTTGGTCGGCGGGCGAGAGTCCGGCTTCACATCAAAGAGGGAGCGTTCGGTTCCAGAGCCGCCCGCCTCGGAGGGAAAATCGAACCAGAATCGGTACGGGGTGAGGCTGGCATTGCCGCGCAGGATGCGGGGAAAGCTATGCGACACATCTGTCACAGAGACATCGCGCAGGAGCGAGGACCTCATCGCTGGCTCATTGCGGAATGTCCCGAAGATCGCGGGGGCAGCTACGCAATCGCGCAGATCAGCGAGGTGGCCGCGGCGCAGTGGCAAGGGCAACGAGGATAGCTCTATGTAGTATTCGCGCCCACGACCGATCGAGCAGTAGCGCTCATCCAGGGCCTCGAACTGCAATGGTAACTCCACGTAACCGCCATCCATGCCGGCTTGCATGATACGAACGGAAGCAAGATCGTAACGTCGAGCGTTTTCGTCGAAAAGGACTACTTCGAAGAGTGTTTTGAATCCGAAATCATCCCAAGTATTGCGGACGAGGTAACATATATCCGATGCGGAGACGTCTGGGCCAAGGCGCATTTCAACGACTTCATATTGCATAAGGTTTGCAGCCCCCATCTGAAGGACAAATTTCTGACGAACGCAGCTGGACGGTTCAAGTGCTTGGTCCCAGATGCTACCGACCATGTCTCCAAATGTTAGCCGGCTACGGTCTCGATCTGGAACCCCTCAAGCTCAAAGGTCTCGATACGCGAGTCCGTAGCCGGAATCTGAACGCGCCGACCGCTTCTCCAGAGGCGCAATAGCGGGTCAGCGGCGTGTCTTGCTTTAAGGCAACGTCTCAATAGGTCGTACCAAGACATCCAGGCCGCCCGGTCGTCCTGTGGCTCTCCGCCCGAGAACTTGGCAGCGTTACGCGTGAGCACGAAAAGACACATCGACTGGGCACCTCCAGCTATCTCCTTTGCAACACCTAGTCGCAAGGCCCGCTCTTCACCGCTTAAACCATCACAATAGCGGGACACGATTTCGATCCAGTTGTTGCCTTCCTTTGTAAGGTTTTTCTGGCGGCTGGCACGTTCGGATAGGGAATTCTCGAAGGAATCCTGCCATTTTAACTGAAAGACGGCCATGGTTCCGGCTGCGCGATCTAGAATGACAGCGTCAATATCGGTCAGATCGCGACGCCCCCGGCGGAGCCGATGTGGCTTTTCGGGCATGTAAAAACGTGGCTCCGGAAACAGCTCACGTAAGTTGCGTCGAAATGTTGCCTCACGTGCGTTGACCGCCCGATCCCAGTCTCGACGAAACGTTCGCTGAAGTTTGCGCGTAGTCCAAGGGAATGGATTGTTGAGACCACCGAAGATTGGTTTGTGCCAGCATTGATCGCCTCCTCTGATCAGCAGTGCCTGAGGGCAATCGGGTATTGATCTTAGATGCGCCGCATCGACTGGAGACATCCCTATGATTTCAAGCATCATCGAGGCCTCTGTATCTTTCAGGCCGAGGAGTCCACCCCATTGATCGCGTAGCTCATGGTCGAATGAAAAAATGGTCAGGATATCTCTGGGTGCCGGGGCGGTCGGCCTGGCGAGCAGGGTGTCGACAAACGCGGAATGTTTTAGACAGCGGGCCATTCCGGAAACAATCGCGGTCCGATACTGGCCAAAGGTAAGTGGCCCGATCTTGCTATCATCCGGCAAACTGTCGTTGCCAGGTAAGCTCCGTGCTCTTAGTTCGGCATAGGTTTCGAAGTACTCTTCCAGCTCTCGGGAGGACGAGTATTTTATGTCGAACGTCGCATCTACCTCGACGCGTCTTTCGAGTTCTTGGATAACCCAAGCTCCTCTATCTGCTTCTAATGCGTCCAGAAATGGCCGATCAGATTTCTTCAAATGTCGAGTGTACCAAACGATGGCTTGGCGATCGACGGCTTCTAAGTCGCCTGCAAGGACCACGAAACGAATCGCACCAGACGCCGTCGCTTCGAGTGTGGCGAGTTCATAGCGCACCAGATCGACAAGGCGCCGAAGGTGCGAAACAAGACCCGAGCGATAGAGTAGACCGCTAGCCCAGAGGGATCGACTATCGCTTGTTCGCGCCCACATCGCTCCAGGGCCGAGCATTCCATTCGGCAGAAAAAGCGAGAGTGCGCGGCTGGCACCAAGCCAACAAATGTCGAGGTAGCTGGGAAGATCGGAAACTCGATGGTTAGGTGCAAAAGCCCGAAAATAGCCCACCGAGTCGACGGCTCGGATGATTTCGAGAAGCGCAGACCGCTCCGAGCCCTTGACTTGCTGCCTAAGCGTCTGTTCACCCGCATCGATCCTGGATAGCAGTTGGGTCAACTTTTCCTGTGCCTCACTTCCGGATATGGCCATTGTTCTGCTGGTCCAATGCGACCTTCACGATCCAGTCTCAAGTAGCAAAAGTTCTACTACACCCAGGCGCTGCCAAGTCACTGAACTTCTGCCTCCGCTAGCGCCGCCTTTGCGACACCCGGAAATTCAAACCCCGCCTGCTGCATCCTCTCCAGCATGTACTTGAGGGCATTGCGTTCGGGAGCGGGCAGCCGGATGTCACCACGTGTGAGCCGCCGCAAAGCGGCGTCGGACTTCGGCGTCAGAAGGCGCCTTGCCCTTGCGAATGTCAGATAGGGCTCAGCGTCCTCAAGCATGGCGGCAATTGCGCGATCGATATCGATGTCCGCGTCGACTCTTTTCGCCGCTATGGCCTGCTTCCGCCCCCGCTCGGCTTCGGTGCGGTTAACGACAAAGCCTTCGAGTGAGCTGGCGAAGCTGTATCTGGATCCCGAAACAGCCGCCCAGCAAGCCTGCAGCTTGCAATAACTGTCGATATTTCGGACCTGAGGCGGGGCGTCCTTCAAGGTAGCCGCAACCTGCGGCGCAAGCTCGCGCATCGCGGCCCCGATCTCCTCGGGAAGTTCCTGTCGCTGCCAGATGATATTGAGGTCGAGTTCGAGGTCCTGGCTCTGGAGGTGATGGACAAGCCACGCGATTGTGTATGTCACAATCTGGACCTTGTAGCCTCGATCTTCCTTATACCAAGCCGACGTGCCGACCATCCTGTCGGTCCAGTTGAATGCAATAGCCTTGGCGACAGCTCTACAAAACCAATGCGCGTTGAAGGTCGCTTCTGAAGTCACCCACACCTTGCCAATCGTCTCGGCAAATTCAAGAAAACACTTCTGACCATGACGGCTGACAATGTGAGGCCGGCAGTCGAATGTGACCTCAACTTTGGCAAGCTCGGTCTTGTCAATGAACTGGTCGCGGGGAAATTCAAGTTCGAACCGACGTCGCTCGGCCGGCGTGCCATAGGCCAGTCGGTCACGGTACTGGCCGCGGGCACGCTCATAGAACCACTTGGATCCTGAAAGCGATCCTGGCTTCGCCGGCGTGGTCTGGCGGCGGGAAATCTTTTCCAGCACAAGATGAACGGGGTGGCTGGCGAAAAAGTCGGCCTCGCTGACCTTGTTCTGAGTGTTTGCGAACCTGGAGATCTTTGGAACGATCTCCTCCAGCCGATCGGGGTTCACGACGGAGAGTTTCATCTGGACGAAGACGCCCGACAGGTCTGCCTTGCGCTGGTCGCTTGCGTAGAGGATCGAAGCTGTCGTCTGCCCGCCGTTCACGATCTGGAGATTCTCGATCGCCGCGATCCCCAGCGTGCCATCCGGCAGCTTCGACGTGGTGATACCCGATGCGGTCGCCGTCAGCCCGTTATTGTAGGCGAAGAACATCTCGGGGACCGTCTCGAGTGTCCTAATAATCCCCGAATTAACCTTCGTCTTCGCCTGCAGAAACGTCCGGACGTTCTGCTCAAGAAGGCGTGCGCCGTAGAGTCCATAGATGTCAGCAAGAAGCCGCCCGGGAACGGCCATCAGATACGAAGCGTGATCGCCACCGATGTCATGCGCGGGCAGGCACGGAAGGGGCGCGCCATTCAGCTCGGCCACGTTGATTTCGATGGGTTCGGCGCCTCCGTGAGCTGCCGAAATGTCGACGTACCGCGCGAAATCGAGGACGCTGCACACGAACGGCACGCCAAGCACTTCGCCCATCATTTCCGGCTTGCGCCGTGTCGACAGGCGGGCGTTGGAAAGAACGATCCCCCGGATTCTCCGGATCGCCGAGCGGTGGGAATGGACGATCCACGCGGCCTCGAAGGTTGGGCTCGTCTCCTCCAGCCCGTTGATGAAAGCTGGCTGTACAGCCAGCTCGCAGAAGCGGCGCACCCGCTCGAACAGCGCGTCGATCTGAGCGGCGTTGAGGGTTTCAAGCTGGCGGCCAGGTCGGAAGTCGGAGATGGCCAAGTAGAGGTCGCCGCGTTCGGTCTCCAGCGCATAGCCATCGATCTGATATCCGCCGCGGCCCTCTCGATGGGCCGGAGCGTAGGCGAGATCGAGACAGTCCCCGTTCTGTGTGGCGAGCCTCGAATACAGCTGGAAAAACGCCCGTCCCTGGGGTTCAGCGGATGCCTCCGCCTCGAAAAGAAGGTCATTCCAGAAGGCCGAGAACGCCTCGTCGAGATCCGGGCTGCTCATGTGAACACCTGGTCCATAGCAACGTCAAAATCGACGGCGAAGGGCTCGCACTCACGGAGGACGATGTCATAGCGCACGTTCTGGACGCCCGACGGCAGCATCGCAGGAACGATACGTGGAAACTGCTCAGTGACCTCAAAAGCCCGTCGGTAGGTGGTGACCCAGCGCATCTCATCGTATTCAGCGCGATTGACGTAGCCCAGGGCCTCGAGCGCCTTTTCGAACGCGTCCCGGCCGACATCGCCGATACCCTCCATCTGCGCCGTGATCTCGCTGACGAGCGAATTCAGGGTGAAGCTCCGCGGCTCCGCGGCTGGCGCGGGCGCCAGAGTCTGATGACAGATCAGCAGCCGGGCTGATCCGGCATCAAGCTGGGCCTCCGACGAGACCTGCAACCGTTGATCTGAGGTCGAAAGCTGGGTCTTTATCTCGACCTGCCATTGGCCCAGAGCGAAATCCTGTTCATCGCGATGGGCCCCTCGCCAGGACAGAGCCGCCTGGGTCGGCGTCCGCCGCGTGAGGACCTGATCGCGCAGAAACAGCAGTTCCCCGGCAAGGCCGATTGCCTCGGAATCGGACAGCAGGTCGTCACGCCGGCGGCGGAGGAGGTCATGCCATGACCGCAGCCTGCGTAGTACGAGCTTCAGGCCTGCAGAGCTGTTGCCCCTCGCCACACCGGCCGTCGCCTTGAGCAGGTGATCTGCGAGATCACGGAACAGGTCGAACTGATTCCGGTCCAGAAGCGTCAGAACAAGCCGTACCCTGTCCTGTGGAAGCTTCTCGAGCCGCACCTCGATGCCGTTGAGGCGAGGCAGGTCGGGCAGACCTTCTGCCGCAGTCTCCGCCGCAAGCGACAGCAGATAGCGGCCGGCGAAATCCCGGCCTCGGAAGAACTCAAGGGGATGTCCGGCGTCGGCACGGCGGACGTTGTCCGACGCTGGCCCGGTTGCCGCGGCGATGTCCTTCCATTCGTCGACCGTCACGTCAGCCTTCCTCCAGCATCCGTTCGTCGTCCTCGGCCTCGCTGTCTGCTTCCATCTGAACCTGCCGGCGGTACACGGCATTAACTTGATAGGTGCGCGCCACGGCTTCGCGACGGGTGGCAGGCAGGCAGAAGCTCAGGGAGACCACCGGGCCGCTCAGCTTCAGATCCGCGGTCCCCTCATCCGTTGTGAAGATGTGGATGAGGAGCAGAGGCCGGGTTCTCTGGATGCAGAACGCCTTGTCTCCTCGCAGGCCTCCCTCCCGCTCTTTTTCAGCTCGCCCATCGGCCAGCTGATCTTCGGTAAGGGCGATCTGCGCATCATCGGGGTCGGCGACCCTGTTCTTGCCGCCGGTCACGCGAAAGCCGCCGTCGACGACCTTGCCGCGGAGTCGCTGCCGCAAGGGAAAACTCTGGCCTGTCACGATCGCATCGGCGGGGGGCGTTCCGGACTTGGGATGCGGTATGGCGACATCCCAGTCCGCAAGTTCATCCTGCAGCCGGTCCGCAAAGTAGTCGATGAACAGGCTACTGCCACCGCTGATCAGTCCAAGATCCCCGTGTGCGGGCGAAAAGGCGAATCCCTTCAGGAGTGCCAGAACCCGCGGTCCCGCGACTCCTCGCCAGATGATGGTCCTGTCGTCTGTGAGTGCAGCCGATGGTTCGCCCACTCCTCTGAGAAAGCCCTTCACTTCCTCAAGATTGGCAGCGTTGATCTTCTGATCGTTGGGCAGGATGTAACCTTCGAGGTGGCGGGTCGAATAGTCCTGCGCGACCGTCATCTGGGTTGCTGACCGCATTTTGTTCGCCGCGGTGATGCGGATGGCGGTGGGGCTCTGGCGCACCTTTAGTCCGAAGTGCTCGGGCGTGAGTCCGAGCGCCTGCATCCGGCCGACTTCATTGCGCAGCTCTTCGATCGCCTCATTGATTTCTTCATAGTGGTCGAGTGATGCCAGGGGCAGATAGACCCGGCACAGATCCTCATAGTCGGGGCGGTAGCCAAACCAGCGGGCCATCTGCATGAGAGTGTCGGAGGCCGCCGTGTTGCGCAGGATATATGAGACGGACAGGCCTTCGAGTGTGAGGCCCCGCGATAGGGCCAGACCGCCGATCGCGATGACATGCAGGCCCTTGGCCTTGTTGCGGCTGTATTCCAGCACGCCTCCCTTCATGTTCACAGTGACAGGGATGATGCTGCCGACCGCTTCATTAAGAACGCCCAGCACGTCTTTGAACAAAGCGCCCCCCGACGCAAACTCCCTGTCAAAGTCCACCTTCAGGAGGCCAATAACCGGATCATCAAGCGCGCAGTCGCCCAGCCCGGCGCTGACAGCTGCGGCGTTCTTGAGCGCGTCCAGGTAGGCGTAGACCAGACCGTAGACCTTCTCCTGGATGGCGTTGAACCGGCTCACATTGATCATCATGGAGCAATGACTGTCGCCCTGACCGCGAAGCACACGCATTGCACGGATGAGGACGAAAACGCGGATTGCGGTCAGCAGAGAATGCGGGAGCGCGATGACAGGCTGGTCGCTCTTGTGCCGCAGAGGCAGGAGCTGACCGTAGTCGTTGATGACGATGGTCATTGTCGGCCGCAGATCACCATTGGCGGCGAACACGCGTGAGGCGCCGACATAGTTTGAGGGTGGATCGAGCGCTTTGATGAAGTGCTTGGGGAAGAGGTCGTCGCGGAGCATCGCGTCTTCGTTGTCAGGGTCGATGAAGATGTTCGCGAAAGGCGTGGCGGTGTAGCCTACATAGGACCGGCGCTCGAAGAGCGTGAGAATCTCCCGGATTACGCCATTGATCGCGGTGGTCGCCGCCGGGTCCTTGGCGGTATTGATGGAGGCGTTGTCCGCTTCGTCGTCGATCAGCAGGAGTGGTGACGCTATCGCGGCGCCATGACCCTGTTCGATCAGCCAGTCCCGGAGCCGGGTCAGCGGCGCCTTGTTCTTCTTGCTGATGAAGATGATGGGCTCGCTGTGTGCATCGAGGCTGAAGAACATGCCTGCGGCATCGCGGGTGAAGTCCCGGTCGCGTGACGTGCCATAGGCAGGAAACCTCTTCACGGTGGAGTAGGTCTGAATCGGTAGTGGTTCCTGCGCAAGGGCGTGAAACACTGACTTCTTGCCGATAAAGGTCTCGTCGAGGCGCTCCTGCGTCTGCGATCTGAGGCTGTTCGTGATACCCGCAAGAAGGATGATTGTCTTGTAGCCCGCATCTGCGGCCTTGCAGATCAGCGCGGAGTAGTTAGTCGTCTTGCCCGACTGTACGTGACCCATGACCATGCCGCGGCGCAGGCCCGTTCCGGGATCGAGGGGATCACCAGAAAAATCGAGAATTTCGTCGGTGACGGTATCCAGCGTGGCGACGACCTGGGGCGGGATGACATTGCCCTCCAGGTAGTATCGCCTCAGCCGGCTCCAGTAGTAGAAGTCGATATCGCCACGTTCCCGCCGCTCACGCAGCCACGGCCTGAAGTCGCTGGTCACGGACGCGCCGCGCTTCTGGCTGGTGGTGAAGCTCTGCTCCAGCTCGCGGATCAGCCATTCCACCTCTTCGGCGGAAAGGTCGAAAGGCCCCGCAGTGACGAACGCAGAGATGGCGCCATCGGGCAGCGACTTGCCCTGAGACACTTCAGTCGAATACTTCTGGCCGAGCTTGCGGACGTAATAAGCGAGCTCACTGTCAAGATTCTGCACGCAGCCACCCTTTTTCTCGAAGTACCGCTTCGGCCGTCTTCCAGGCCTCGCACCAGGGCTCGGTCACCCGAAGAAGCGCAACCAAGGCTTCTATATCGCCATCCACCTGATCTAAGAGCAGTGGAAGCGCGCTGATCAGATCGGCGCGGAATGCCTCGGGATCGGACAGAGTCTGATGGATGGAATCGATCTTCGCAACAGCGTCACGGCCGAAAGCCACGACCGGGAAGGCCTGCTCAATCACTTTTATGGCGGCAGATGCAGCGCGCTTCTGCCCATCGTCTCCTGCCCCAAGCAAAGCATCGATAACCGGATGGTCACGGTTGATTGAGTAGTGGATTTCGCCGCCCCGGGCGTGGCGGCTCCATACGGAAGTCGTCCCAGGACGGTCCAGTCTCCCGCCTCGGGCGCGATAGACACGCGCCGAGCGCCGGCGCAGACCCTCGACGATCTGATGCAGGCGCGAGCGCAGAGCGGCCGGCAGCTGGGCGTCTGACTTATCGATTGTGATTTTCCAGACGTGATCAAGCGCATTCGGGATGTCCACGCGCACGCGGACCAGCTGCGAAAGCTCGCCGTGGCGCACGAGCCGGAACCAGGTGCCGCTGATGATCAGACGATGGTTCCGATAAACATAGAAGCCCTGGTTTCGGAGAAAGCCCTCCTCACCGCCGAGCCGGTCGTACTGGTTAGCCATCAGCTTTGAATAGTGTGGCAGGATGAAAGGCTGGATGTCGATGGTTCGGCCCGCGATCTCCAGCGGTTCGGGCTCCAGCTCCTGCGTCGCTTCATGATCGCCGTAGAAGGGATCCCAGGGGTCGACCTTCTGGCCGTTCAGCCGGATGACAAGACGGTGACCCCGGACCTCGCCCGCTATGTAACGGTGGAAGATCAGGGCGAGGCGATTGCGGGCGTGGACGACCAGTGCGTTGAATTCGCTGACCGTCAAGGTGCCGTTCTCGGATAGTCGGTCACAGTTCGACCACAGGATCTCGACGCCGTTCTTAGCCAGCAGTTCGGGCGATGCCATTCCTGCGATTTCGTCCGGCTCGAGGATACCCATCCGCCAGCCGTCGACGTCTTGCAGATCCCAGACGCAGCCGCTCGTCTCTTTGCCCTTGCGGGTCAGTACCGTCAGCCGGGTACACTGCGAGAATGAGGCCGATTTCATGCCCCAGCCGAAGCGGCCGAGGTCATCGGGTGATCGCTCTGCCAGCGGATTTGCGCTGGCCGGGCGCATGGCTTGCCGGAGTTCTGCACCGGACATGCCATGCCCGTCGTCCCGGATCCGGATGGCGGGCGCACCTCCGGCGAAATCGCAGGTCAGCAAGACCTCTCCGGCACCGGCTTTAATGCTGTTGTCGATCAGATCGGCCAGGGCGCCCGGCAGATCGTAGTTGCCAAAACTGCGCGCGGACATCATAAGCGAGGCGGCGTCTGGGGGGTTCTCTTCGAACTTCATCCCGAGGAACGTCCCGCACTCAGGTCAGTAGTGCCATCTCCTAAGCAGTCCAAGTATGATTCCCCCCGAAATACGCTACCCCCCCAGGCTTCCACTTTCAACTGCAAGTAACTGTTGGGAACCAGAATCTGCCTGAATTTCACTGCAGAATCTGGAGGTCGATCCACCGAGCCATATAAACGTGCCCACCGGGAGGTCCATCTGGAACACGCAGCTGTCGTTGTGGATTTTACATATTATTGGTGCACATTTCACCACTATGTCGTATCCTCCAGATTCGGGGTGTCTATGGCAAAATCCGCGACGAAGAAGATGAGATCGGTCCGCACCTCCGTGATGCTCCCGGCGGACTGCTACGCGCAGATTCAGGCTCTGGCAGATGCAAATCAGGTCTCGTCAGCGTGGGTTATCCGCCACGCGCTTCTCAAGTTCCTGAACGAACAGACTGCGCAGCTGCAACTCCCGCTGCGTACAGAGGAGCATTGAGATGGAAGCGCGGCTAATCAGCCAGAAGCTTCAGAGGGTTCGTGGCGGTTCGAAGCCGCGCGTGCTTGACCTTTTCTCAGGTTGCGGAGGCCTGTCACTTGGTTTCAAGCGCGCTGGATATGACATCGCGGGCGCCGTTGAGTTTGATTCTCACGCCGCGAAATCCCACGGCCTGAACTTCCATCCGGACGACGCACGCCATTCAGTCGCCCGCGACATCACTGAAACACCTCCCGCGAAACTTGCTGAAGCGCTGGGCCTGGGGGACGTCTCCCTCGCCGTCGATGTGCTCGTCGGTGGTCCGCCATGTCAGGCGTTTGCCCGGGTGGGCCGCTCGAAGCTGCGCGAGGTGGCAGAGCATCCTGAAGCCTTCCGTCATGATGCCAGGGCCAGGCTCTATATCGAATATCTGCGATATGTCGAAGCGTGCGCTCCACTGGCTGTGGTCATGGAAAACGTTCCCGACATGCTCAATCACGGGGGACACAATCTCGCAGAGGAGATCGCGGAGGTACTTGCTGCCAGAGGATATGTCTGTCGGTACTCACTGCTGAACGCGGCTTTCTACGGCGTTCCGCAGATGCGGGAACGAATGATACTCGTCGCGGTGCACCGCGAGGTAGCTGACAGTATCAGTCTGCCCGAACCAACGCACTGGATTGATCTGCCTGCGGGATACGGGGGGACACGCGCTGTCGCTCTGAAGCTTCTCGGTGCTCTGGGTGGCGCCGGCGACGTACATCACTACTGCGACCCACCGGCGGCGACTTCCGATATGATGCCAGCCGTCACGGCTCAGGGCGCCATTGGGGATCTGCCGACCATAGATGCCCGCCGGAAACTCGCCGCAGGGACGCTGCGAAGGGGAAGGCGCGGTTTTGACATCGCTGTTCCTTACCACAACTGTGATTTACAGACTGAGTACACTCGCAACATGCGAAACTGGCCTGGCTTCGAGGGTAAGTCCGCCCTCTATGATCACGTGATACGGTATCTGCCCCGGGACTATCAGATCTTCGCTGGCCTGCAGCCTGGCGATCAATACCCGGAAGCTCGCCGCTACGCGCTCACTTTATTTGAACAGCGTCTGGCTGAGCGTCGGGCGCTGGGCGATGAACTGCCGGAAGGTTCGACCGCGTGGAAGGCTCTGCAGGCAAGCATCGTGCCGCCCTATGACGCGAGCAAGTTCCCAAACAAGTGGCGGAAGATGGAGGCTGACTTTCCGGCACGAACTCTGCTCGCGCATCTCGGCAAAGACGGATACAGCCACATACATTATGACAGCGATCAGGCCCGGCCCATCTCCGTGCGCGAAGCTGCACGCTTGCAGTCTTTTCCGGACGGATTCGCATTTAGCGGCACGATGAACCCTGCCTTCCGACAGGTCGGAAACGCAGTTCCTCCCCTCCTGGCCTGGCGTATCGCTCTGTCCCTTAAGGCGCAGCTGACCAAATCGGGAAGCGCGGCTGCGGGCTTTCGTGCTGGAGTTCGTCAGTGAGCGGGCGGGAACTGATCATTGTCCGTTCACTCACGGACTCAGATATGGGGCTGTTCGCAGCACATCGGAAGGCGACGGCGAGTCGCCAGCGGGCGATTGCCCTGACTGAGCCTGCGGCAGAGCGGCTGCTTCACCCGGACATCGTCCGCGACAAGGGCGGAGACTTCGATTGCATCTGCCTGTTCGGAGCCGCGATGAACCGGGAGATCAGGCGCATTAACAAGGGTGGCAAAAACTGGCGTCTGGGAGGCAGCCAGCTGCAACACCAGGTGTTTCAGGATCTCGACAGCAAAGACTTTGCACTTATCCGATCCGTTCCCTTTAATGACGGTTCCAGTCCGATCCTGATTACGTTCGTTGGGCGTCGCTCGCACAGGCTCATTCAGGCGGGCCTCGCGGCGACGTTGGCGGAGGGCGTCCTCCAGCACAACGTCGCCATTTTCGAAGAAGACCATAACGGGTTTGCGTCACTTGCGGACCTGTTCCCTGGGATCCCGGCGCGGGTTGCCGTTCGACCAGCGGTTCAGCAGCCGGCGTTCCTCTAGGATGAAATCCGTCGTCCAGCCGCCAACCAATGATGTGCACACTCCAGAGGTGCGCAGTTATAACATGAGCCGCATCCGTGGTCGCGACACGAGACCGGAGCTGCTGATCCGACGTGGCTTGCATGCGCGCGGATTTCGCTTCCGGCTACAGGTGCGGGAGTTACCCGGCCGCCCGGATCTGGTTTTTCCAAAGCGGTGCGCTGTGCTTTTGGTTCACGGCTGTTTCTGGCACGGGCATAACTGTCATCTCTTCCGCCTTCCAGCAACGCGCCGTGACTTCTGGGCATCGAAGATTGCCGCGAACAAGGCCCGCGACGCTCGTTCGTACGAGGCCTTGGCCGATCGGGGATGGCGGACGCTCACGCTCTGGGAGTGTGCAATCCGCGGGCGCAACCGTTGGTCCGAGCACGAAGTCCTGGATGCCTGCGAGGCATTCCTGAATGGGAGCGCTTCAAGTCAGGAAGTCACAGGGCGTTGCTCGCGGTCCGGCTCAACAGGATGACTTCGCGATATCCAATCCGATGGTTACTGCTGGTTCCATGGCTCTCCTCCATCCTCTTCAGCCGAGACAGGCTGAATTGTTGTCGCAGATCCTTCAGCAGCATTGGAAGTGGACGTTTCAGAACTGTCGTTTTATCGAGTAAAGTTTCTCAAGCTCCTGGAATTCGATCGGGATTGAGCGGGTACCAGAGCGGACAAACAGTTCGGCGCCACCGCCGGCCTTCTTCAGGAAGGTGAGGTTCGCGCGGTCCGCAACCTGAATACGTACGAAGGTCTTCCCCCCAGTCTCCAGCGGCACCACCCGAACATAATTGGCCACGGCCTTGCCATCATAGAAACGGGATTCGATCTGTCCTCTCAGGTATTGATCCCAACCGTCGAAATCCCCCCGGTTGGGGTTTGCGAGAAGGAAATCCTCGACCAAGCCACAGACACTGGTATCATCCTCGATGCCCACGAATAATGTCCCTCCGCCAGTATTGCAAAAGGCAGCGATCGATTTCATCATCGTTCGGGTGACGGCCTCAAGCTTGTAAGCTTCGAGGGGCTCGCCGGGTTCGTTCCGGTACCTCCGTAAATCGAGCAGCATGGAAGACTTAAATTCGATGTCCGAGCGTTCGCCGCCCGCAATTACCTTCAGTACTGATTCAACCGACTCCACGGATACCACCGAGAGTACCCGGATATCTTCGAGGTTGCCGACGCCGATCTGCGGCTCACAGGCGATTGCGAAGGCGCCAAGGTCGACTTGAAGCTTTGTTAGGCTCACAAGCAGTCCCGTGCCGGTGTCTAGCCCATACTCTTCCAATAGCGCGAGGAGCGTGGTCTCGGTTGGAGCGATGAGAGCTCTTGCCGCGATCGGGCAAAGGAGGGGCATGGTTCAGGCCGTGGTGCGGCTATAGATATCCTCGGCCATTGCGCCCGCCCGCTTTTTCCAGAATTCGGCGACGCCGTCCTCACCAAGCAGGAGGAGATCATAGGCATCACGGTTGATGTAGTAGCGCGTCCAAAGATTAGGATGACTGTCGAAGTCGGCTTTTCCGTGCAGGAAGGTTGCGGGAGATTGCTTGCGCCACTCATTATTCGTCTGGCGATGCATCGGCATTAGGTTGGCCGCGGAATTGACCCAGTCGCGACCGGCCCTTTCGCGGTCGAGCACATCCTTGGCGACGCCGCCAGCATTGTTCTTGCACCAATCCTTCGGATATATGTGATGCAGGTCCATCATACCGCCCTCAAGCGCGATACTTAATTCAGCCGAGATCACATCACGGTCAGCCCGAGCATGTAGAAGCAACAACGCGGCGCGTCTCAAGGCTCCCTTTTCGCCGCCATCTGAGACCACTTCGAAGATATCAATCGGACCGGGGCGAGCGCCGACATTGAAGTCTAGCCACTCGTTCGCCTGCTTGCGCCAATCCATTTCATCTACGCCGAGTTGCTTCTTGCTGAGGAACGCTTTCATCTCACGCAAGTCGGTACCGATTTGCGTCAGGAACCCCTGATCGTAACGTGAATGAAACACGTTGCGCCAAAAGAACGCTCCATACAGCCGGTCTAGGTCGGCAACCCTCCAATGCGTCGCAGCGCCACCCTCGAACTCGAGGTGCCAGCGTAGGGCGACGTAGATAGCAGCACTCGCTGGGTAGGGACATTGGGCCATGGTGAAGCGCCCTCCGGCAACCGTATTCTGAAAACCTCCGATAAAGGACGCGAACGTCAAATTGTTCTCGATGACCTTGCGCCAGAATGCGCTGGGGATAGCCAGGAGGTCGCTCGACTTTACACTGGTGATCCGCGTGTCCTTGGCGCCGCCGATACGCTTGGGTTCAGGCTTCGCGTCGAGCGCCACATGAATGGCGGCGACGAATTGGGCAATCAGCTCTGGGCGGCCAGTCGAGGACGACCAACCGACCGCCCCGTCGAGTTCACCTATGGCGTCGATTTCGTCGCGGAGCAGCAAAGCGCCGCCAGCGTCCCCAACCGTGTCATTGAAAAGGCCGCTATGAATTAGATCTATCGTCGACACCTTAGTGCCAGTCGTGTTCAGTGTATCGAAGATCTCGCAGATCTGCGCAAGGTCGTAGGTCGGCGGCACGATGTAGACTGCCATCTTGGTGTTGAAGATGCCAGAGAATGCCTTGCTGAGCGCTGCATTCCGGCGCTTCAACTCCTCTTCTTGGGGTAGTACGCCGCCGGGATAGTACTCTGCCTTGTTGATGTCCTGGAGGTAAACCATCCATTGGCCCATCATGGCATTGGGGTCGTCAGTCCCAAGGGGAAAGTACCCGTTCCCAATCGCCCCAGCGTGAGTGTGCAGGTTGCGTTTTACCATCTCTTTCTGGGGCACGAATTTCACGCGTTCGCTATCTTCCGTCGCAGTGACATCAAGGAAATAGCCGCCGGCATGACGATAAATCGCAGACGATGCCCGCAACCCCCCAAAGGTTAAGGCGAGAGCGGTCGAACGTTGTCGACCATCAAGGATCGCATAATATCTTCCTGGCACCGGGCAATCGTCCGCGTAGGTCTTCTGTCCGGTCGCGTTCTCCTTCGGATCCCAATCCGCAATCGAGATTGGCTCTAGGGGAAGAGGTGCGTCGGCACTTTGCTCCCACAGTGTGACCATGCCAACCGGGCGCGCGTCTATTACCGAATTGGCCAGGGCGATCACCTGCGCGTTGTTCCACACGAACTCACGCTGAAATTGCGGGATGAGCCATTCCTTTGTCCTCAGCTTTTTTAGGACTCCCGGAATGTTGATATCCATGACCTGAAGTTGCGACACGCGATCCCCCACCTTCCATTGCGCTATCCGATGATAAACATCAGAAATACTTAAGCTCCAGTCAACCTGCGCACTTGCGACTTAGAGCGCCGTAAGCTGTTCGAAGTTGATCCGCCATGGGCTGCCGCACGTGGCTCGACACCACATTTGTAGCAAATTTTTCCTAGCCTTCCGTTCCCGCCATCCACTCCGGGCAGCTGTTGGAGCGCTCGGGACAGGACCCGCCGCACCTCTGAGTGGGTCAGCAGCGAAAACCACGGCGTTGTTCCTGCAACCAGTCTCGGTTTTGCAGGTCCCAATCGGCCATCCGCTGATCGTCGAGGTCAAGAAGACGCCTGAGCTCAGCCTCCTTCTCGAAGCGAATTCGGTCAGCTTCGTTCAACCGATCAGCTTCTTCTTGCAACCAGTCTCGGTTTTGCTGTTCCCAATCAGCCATCCGCTGATCGTCGAGGTCTTGCAGATCCGCCACATCTCAGCGCGTATAGACTGCGCGTTGGATGTCGCATCCTCGAGTTGCGCAGGCGTGAATGGCTCCACTTCGAGATGGGCGACAATCCGGTCGAGATTGCCGTGTCGGAGGTCCAGCTTGGCAGACGAGATATATCGCAACCAGCGAAGCCCACCCGTAAAATCCACCGCCCGGAACCACTTGGAGACGGTAGGCGGAACGTCGGAAAGCCCGATTGTGACAGGTCTCGTGAATAGGGCGAGACCGCTAATGTGACTCACATCGTTTGCATCACTTAAACCCACAGTGCCTTCCAGCCAATTCATCATGCCGCGCTTGTAGGCGCGCACCTGCTCGAAGAGATTGAGATAGGATCCACCCTTTACTGTCACGCCGCCGTCGGTCACCCAAGTGCCGTCTTCATGGACCGTGATTGTCCCACCGTAATCCTTGAAGTCGATGATCGTGATTGACCTCTCGCTCATCACGAGGGCGTCAATCTCGTAGCGACCGCAACGGACGTTCCCAAGGATTCGCACATCGCCTTTGTCATGGAGGTGGCGATCGCCGAGGAGGCAAAGCGTCTCGAACGCCTCATTTTCTTGAGTGTGGAGGTAAGGAGCCCCCCTATACAGCTTGACTGTCATGGTACGACTCGTCGCCTAGGCCAGCGGGTTGAATACGACATTAACGTTTGGTCTGTCAGTGAATGTACTTGTCTGCCATTGCTAGGTTTACGTCCGTGCCTGTTGGTATCTGCCTTCCGGATGAACCACACCTCCAGATTCGGCTGCTTCTGGCTTTATAGCTAGGTTTCGGGTCTATTGGCCGGCCACATCGGTCACGCCCAAATGGGCCAATGGAGCCTCTAAGTCAGCTACGATCGTCAACTGGTGGGTCGCTCGGCTTATGGCGACATAGAAGCGAAGCGGTCCCTGTCTTTGTCTATTTCGGGCCGGTAAGCGGCCGGGCGCGCCCTACCGAGGCACGCTTCGTTACTGAGTTTTTAGGAAAGCGCTGAGGCAAACCGATCATCCTAAACCCAACTCAACCTCCGCAGCCGTGGGTAGTGCATCAGATGCACTACCCAGCCGTCGCAGCATTTGACAGACCAACATGCGCGGTGTCATTTTGGTGGCTCAGCCAACATTGTCGCAAAGTCCTTATGTAGCCTCAGTCGCGCCCGCATGTCGCATTCTTGTTGCGTGGAGCGGCGGGAGCTCAGTGGGAACACACGTAAATCCATGGGAAATGCTGGAACCTTGAGTATTGGTCCCGCCTCCCCAATTGTATCTTGTTCAGACGCTAACTAGCTGTAGCTCCTATGATAATTTGCCTAAAGGATTCGATCGCAGTGGGGACTCTGACTCCGTTAGTCCTGGTTCGAATCCAGGTTCCCCAGAGAGCGTCGGCGCGCGCCCTGCCGGAAGCTTGGCCGAGGATGATGGTGGAGCGGCAGCAATGAAATTGATGGCGACGCCGAAGACAATCTGGCCGCCGGGATGGGTGATCCAGGCGAAACCGTGCACCAGCGCGAAAAGCAGGGCGGTGGCTACGGCGGCACCCAGGCCGAGCCGGGCCGAGCCTGTAACCGCGGCCGCCGAGGCGCCGCAAAGGTGCCGGCCAGCATCTTGCGCTCGAGCCCGGTGTCGAAGACGCCGGCTCGCTCCGAATAGAGCCCGGCCAGGGAGGCGAAGAGCAACAACCCGGAGAACAGCAGTTGCTCGGCCTCGATGGTGCAGGTCGGGTCCTGCACCGCCATGATGACGGCGCCCGCCGAAGCGTGCATCGCGAGCAATCGGACAGCAGGCACAGCATTCAACTCTCGAAGGCGTCCGTCGACATTCGACAAGAAACCTATGGCGCGGCGCGAGCGCTGGCGCTGTACGACCGACGAAGCGGCTGTCAATCCGAGGCGACGCCGTTCTTGATCCGTGTGAGGCGGCTTTCGCCTTCCTCCGGGCCGAAGCAGCTTTCGAAATCATTGCATTCCTGGCAACGGGGCGCGCTGCACAGCGAAAAACCTTCGGCCTCGCAGAGCTTGCGGTGAAAGTATTTCTTCCACTTCATCTTTTGGGTGTTGCCGGCCGCCAGCATCGGAAAATGCGAGGCGAGCAGGCGGCCGAGGTCGGTTCGATTAAAAAGGCCAAGGTCCTGCCAGAGGTGGTCATTGCGCATGGCACGCCGGGCGATGATCCTGGCGAAGCGGGCGCTCGTCGGGTCGCCAGGTCGGGCATGCGCCAGCAGCAGTCCATGCAGAAGTTCTTCCTCCAGATCCGGCTCGGGCTCGCTCACCTCTTTCAAGGCAAACGCGTTGATAGGAATAGCAGGGAAACAGCGGGACAGGACATCGCGCAGCTCGGCGCGCGAAAGTCCGGTTGCCTCCGTCGCCGTCGCCTCGCCGGCCTCGATCTCCTCGAGCGCACGTGAAAGCACACAGGCAAGCACATGCTGGTCGAACCTCCTCTCCAGCTCGATGTGCGGCCATTGGCCGGTGCTGAGCCGGGCATAATGTTGGGCAAATATGGTGCGTTCTCCTGGTTTCGTCCTATCAAATCATGCAGAGACCCGGCCTGCCGCAACATGGGTCGGGCAGTGATTCGGTATGGCACTCCGGGTCGCCTCGCGTCGAGTAGTTCGGCAATTCTCGTCTGGTCCATCGGCTCTGAGGCAAATTCTGTGATTGGAAGAGGTGTTCGCGAACCCCTGCCCTGCCGTTTGCGCCTCACGGGGAACACTGGCGCCGGAAATGCCCCTGCAGAGTTGGACGTGAACCGTGCGGGACAGAGGTCGCGTGCTGAGTGCGGCCACATGGTTCAAGCCCGCCAGACTCTCGGTTGAATGAGTCCTCAAAGCGCGCAGCGGGTGAGTTCCAGCGCACGTTCAGGACAGGATCGCGCGCCCCGCGATGCAGGCAGTTCCTCCCCTCCCGCAACTTCAATGTCACCAGGCAGGATGTAGCCCTCGTCATCAAGCTTGAAGATGTCCGGCGCTTGCGCCGCGCATCGCGCGTGACCCTGGCATTTGGCCTTTTGGACGATGATGCGCATGGCGCTGCCTCCATTGTCTGTGCCCCGGGTCGGGGCGGGCCTAAGACCAGTCCAGGATCAAATTTTCGATCCCGAACACATGGCCGCCAGAAGTTATCGGTGCCGTACCCTGCTTGATCCTGAAAGCCGGGATGCGCGCCAACCACTCCTCCAGGCCAATGACAATCTCCCGCCGGGCAAGGTGTGAGCCAAGGCAACGGTGGGGACCATAGCCAAACGCTGCGTGGCGGTTGTCCTCCCGCTCCAAATCGATTGTGTTGGGGCATTCGAATTCCGCCGGGTCACGATTGGCAATCATCGTGGCGCAGGAAACATAGTCCCCCTTCCGGATCGGCGCGCCTTCGAAGTCGATATCTTTCGTAGCCACGCGGATCAACTGAATGGGCGGATAGGCCCGCAGCAATTCTTCGGTTGCGAGCGGGATGCGGTCCGGTTCGCTCCGCAGCAATTGCTGATCTTTGAGGTTGCGCGCGAGGTACGCCAAGTCAAAGCCTATAGCTGCTGCGACCGTGTCGAGCCCAGCGACAAAGACAAGCACGCCGATGCCGCGGACTTGGGTGTCCGTCAGCCGGCGGCCCTCGACCTGTGCCTGCACGATAAAGGTCATGAAATCGTCAACCGCCTCCTGGCGGCGCATGGCTGCAAGTTCGTCGATGAATGCCACGATCGTCCGGGCAGCCACAGGTCGTTCCTTATCGTCGCCGTGGAGCAGATCTTTCCCCCAGCCGACGAATGTATCGAGTCGGTCATCGGGCAACCCCAGAAAGCGAAGAAAGGTGCTCACCGCGAAAGGAAAGGCAAAATCCTTCATCACGTCGCAGCTTGTGCCCGACGCGGCGATCCTTTCGATCAGCTCGGCCGCCCGTTCGCGGACAGCCGGTTCCAAAGCCAACACCCGCTTTGGCGAAAGCAGCGGATTGAGCAGTGAGCGAAAGACGCCATGGGCCGGTGGATCGAGCTCAAGCGGGATCGTCGGCCAGTTTTCACCCAGTATGGAGGAGAAGATGCTGCGATGGCTGGAAAAAGTCTCTGCGTCCTGCAGCACCTTCCGCTGGTCCGCGGCACGGGTGATGACCCAGGTACCCCGGCCATCTTGCGTGTTGTAGCGGGAGTAAAAGATCGGAGGCCCGTCATGTACGCAAGCGACAGCTGCGTGTGGATCCCCGTTGGGTGTTGGTGGCATCCCTGGCGATGTAAACAGGCTGAAGTCCCTCACCATTTCGGGCGGGACATGATCTGGAACGGGGTTGGTCGCCATTTTGTTTTCTCTACATTGGCGTTCATGGCTCGATTGAGATTGCACCGCTGTTCATAAAGTCGATTTCCAGCATGGGCACGTCTCTTGTCGGGCGCCTTCTAGATTCTGTCGCCTGATACAGCCCACCTGCACCAGCGCGGATGAGATCGGTTGCGAAGTCGATCAGAAGGGGCATCTCCGCGGCGCTGCGGTCATGAAGCAAAGCCGCCGCTTATCCCCGTTAGGGTTGAGAGGCTGGTCAATCACCTCTGAGCTCCGTGACGCACTGCTGATGCCCTGCTGATCAAATTGTCGAAGCAAGTCGCGTGCCGGATAGGCGTACCCATGGCGCTGCACCAAGCAATGCCAGCCTGCACTAGGCCCGCCGCTGATGATCACCTGTCCATCATTCTTAGGACAACGTCCGACAACCGACATCCGTGGTCGGTTTTGTCGAGTCCGCGACATCGGGCTGTTCGGCTTGGCTGCTGCTGCACAGCCTTCCGGTCGACGAGCGAGGAGATCGCTCGCACGGCCCGGATTGAGCAACGACGCGATCCAGCGCAAGGTTCGGGTGCGGTCCGACAAGACCCGGCCGCGCTTCCGCTTCGGTTCGGCGCTGATGGCATATGCGTTGTTGTAGCCGCTGCAAGGATTTCCGGTCAGACGAGCGATGCACTCGTGCGCAGCGATCCGGCCGGCGACGAGCCTGACTGTATCGATGCGGTCAATTCCGGCGTGCACACCTGACCGTGCGTATGCGCTAACACGGCAAGCTCTATCGCACATGGACCTATATTTCCTCGCGAGCCGCTGTCGGAACGTGGTGCCGAGTCCTATGGCGGCCGGTTCAATCCGAGGGCCTGTCGGCACTCTACACATCCCGGTCGGTCGGACCGGGAACGCGTGGCAGACTCTCGGCCAGAAACCGCCAGTCGCTGCGCTCGCGTTCGCCTTCCTTGCGCGTGCCGAAGAACTGGACGATCATCTTGCCGTCGGCGCCATAGGCTTCAACGGACGTGACGTGACCGTCCCTCGTCGGCTTGCGCACGGCCCAGACCTCGCGGATGTGATGAGTCCTAAGATGGAGATGGAAGTTCTCGTCGAGCACATTGATCCGCGGCCCGATCTGCTTGACCGACTTGATCGGGCCGGAATGGATCTGGATGCAACCACGATTGCCGACAAAGCACATGATCGGCATCTCGTCTTCGGCCGCCTGTTGGAACAGGGCGCCAACGGCATCATTGTCGAGCAGCCAGGCGTAATCCTCGTCGGCCATACGCATCGCCTGGCAGCGGCTGAGCTTCAGGGTCTTCAACATATGGTAGAACTGATGCACGTCGCTCAGCCGGCTCCAGTGCTCGCGTAGGTCGTCGACCGTGGCGGCTTGGTCTGGACTCACTGCATTATCGAGCGCCCCGCTCGCCTCGACCGATATGATCGGCTCCTGGTCGGAGGATACAAGCTCTGCCGCCAGATTCTGATAGGCGTGCAGGTTCGAGGCGGGCCTGAGATGTACTTTGTGCATCGCCTCGCCGGTGGCATCAAAGAATTGCAGGCTGCGGCGGATCTCGGCTCCCTCGCGCTTCTCGACGGCGAAGCCATACGCCCACGCTTTCGGGAAGATGCGCAGGTCGATCTCGTCGCCGAGCACCATGGCATGCGGGTTGCCGGTGACCACTTTGTCGTAAACGCCGATCTTTTGGTGCACGGCACTTTGGTTGCGGGTGACCGCCATCACCTCGCCGACCGCTTCGAGGCCGGTCAGCAGATCATCGACGCGCGGCTCGATGCGCACCGCGCCGTGACCACAATGCGCCGCGACCAATTCGGCTTCCGAAATGCCCAATCGAGCGGCGAGATCATGCTCCCGGATTTTCGGATTGTCTTCGCACGCCCGCCGGATTTCGTCCGGCGACGGTTTCTCGCGCTGGTCCATGTCTTACCCCTGCTTCCACCTACGTGTGAGGATCAGCTGCCCTGCCGGTGAATCTTCAGCCGATCGGGCGCGCCGTAATGCTCGACCCTGATCTGCTGCTGGCCCGTGAACAAAGTGTCGCTGGACAGCGTGCGCACGTCGTCGCACCCGCGCGAAAACCGGGGGTGCTGTCGGAGCGGCGAGACCCGAGTGACACGAGCAGGCACATGCCGATGGAATCTCATCGAGCCGGTCGGTGGCCACCGGGCGGTGGTGAGCGATTGTGGGTGTTGTCGCAATCGGCCAATCGGTCATTCGGATGCCACGGGCGGCGCTGCTTCGCCAAACAAAGCGTGTCTGACCCAGTCCTGACATGTTGCTCCCTTGCTTCGCCGGATCGATCGCGAGGGCACCCACGACACGATTGTGGATCGGCAGTCTCTTGCCACCTCGCCAGTTGAGCTTCAAAAACCGTGCCAATTGCGCCGAAGCAAGCTCAGAAGGAGTCTTCTGTAATGGTCATTGGTTTAATGTGAGTTCAGCCAACAACTCAGGCCCAACATCCCGCGTGGCGGACCCGACAAACCCGACAGTACGTGTCGGTTGGCCGACACCTTCGCAGCAATGGACTCACAAGAATCACCGCAGGGTCAGAGATGCCGCGCTGTGTTGAAACGGTTTTCGCTTTGGCACGGTGCATGCAGCGTGATGCGCAAGCAGGTCCCGGACTGAGGAGAATGGAGCCATGATTACGCTCACCGACAACGCTGTTGCCGCCATCAAGACTGCTCTTTCCCGCGCCAGCGAGCCGGCGGAAGGCTTTCGCATCATGGTCCAGGCCGGCGGCTGCGCCGGCTTCAAATACTTAATGGGCCTGGAGAGCGTGTCGCGCGAGGGCGACGCGATCACCGAGACAGATGGGATCAAGCTGTTCGTGGACGCGGGCTCCCAACCCCATGTCGCCGGCATGACCGTCGACTTCCTCACCGGGCTCGAATCTTCCGGCTTTGTCTTCGATAACCCCAACGCGCGCGAGAAGTGCGGCTGCGGCAAGTCCTTCAGTTGATCGCCCGAAGCGCCTGTGCGGGTCCATGAAGCGATTGCCGCAAACGGACTCTTTTGCGGAAGAGGAGGCTTACATGGCCGGCACAACAGATGTCCCCGTCCTCAAGAACAAGGCAAGGTCAAAGCCGATCTCGGGACCGGCAATCGCTTCCGGTAGGATGCAAAGAACGTCGCCTGCCGAAACAGTTCGGTTCCTGGTGGCACCCGAGCTGCTGGCGACCAAATCGCGCCGCTGCGCCAAATTCGGCTTATCGATAACGTTGTCGTGTTCGGGCGTCCTTACCTGCGGGCTGACGGCGGCCACTGCGGACTTGGCCATGTCGACGCCGATCCGGTCTACTCAAACTCTCGGGCGTCCGCGCCGGCTGCCAGTTCGGGCCCATCATCATCAACGGCATGCGCCAGAGGCTCAATGAGGCGGTCGCACGCTCGCGTCATTCCGGTCAACTGAGGATCGCACATGAAACCTGTCTACCTCGACAACAACGCAACCACACGGGTCGATCCTGAGGTCGTGCAAGCGATGTTGCCGTTCTTTAGGGATCAATTCGGCAACCCTTCGTCGGCGCACGCTCTTGGCGCCTCAGTCAGTGCGGCGGTGAGAAAGGCGCGGAGGCAGTTGCAAGCTCTGATCGGCGCGGAGTTCGACGATGAGATCACCTTCACCTCGGGTGGGACAGAAAGCGACAATGCAGCGCTTCTTTCGGCGCTCGAGGCGGCGCCCAACCGAACCGAGATCGTGACGTCCGCGGTCGAGCATCCCGCCGTGCTGACGCTCTGCGCGCATCTTGAGAAGACCCGCCGCGTCAAGGTGCACAGGATTCCGGTGGATTGCCGTGGCCGGCTCGACCTCGACGCCTATATGGCCGCCCTCACCCCACAGGTGGCAATCGTCTCGATAATGTGGGCGAACAATGAGACTGGTGTGATCTTCCCCGTGGCCAGGCTTGCCGAGTTGGCCAAGGAAGTGGACGCCCTTTTTCATACCGATGCTGTGCAGGCGGTCGGCAAGCTTCCGATGGACCTGAAGTCGACCGCAATCGACATGCTGTCGCTCTCCGGCCACAAGCTGCACGGGCCGAAAGGGATCGGCGCGCTTTTCGTAAAACGTGGCGTCAATTTCCACTCGCTGATCAAGGGGGGCCACCAAGAACACAACCGGCGTGCTGGCACCGAGAATACGCCCGGCATAGTCGGGCTCGGCATGGCGGCCGAACTCGCCTTGAAATTCATGGACGACGAGACCACACGGGTAAAGTCGCTCCGCGACCGTTTAGAGGACGGGATTCTCCAGCGCATCCCAAGCACCTGTGTCACTGGTGATCCCCTGGAACGGTTGCCCAACACCGCAAACATCTCCTTCGAACATGTCGAAAGTGATGGAATTCCACTCCTCCTCAGCCGCGTGGGCATCGCGTGTTCCTCCGGCTCCGCCTGCACCTCCGGCTCTCTGGAACCGAGCCATGTCCTGAGCGCGATGAAAACGCCACACGCGGCAGTCCGCTTCTCCTTGGCGCGGGACAACGGCGAAGCGGACGTCGACCGGGTGCTCGAGGTCATGCCGGCAATCGTGGAGAAGCTGCGTGGCTTTCCCAGTTCTGGGCCGGGTAAGCGAAGCTCCGAAGACGTTCAATCCGGTCTATGCCTGAGCGGCAGCAGAACAGGCTACCGTCCATGACCCGTCATGTCTTTCTCAACGATACGACCTTGCGCGATGGCGAGCAGGCGCCCGGCGTCGTCTTTACCACGACGGAAAAGCTGGAGATCGCCGAGTCTCTTGCGGCGGCCGGCGTCAAAGAGATCGAGATCGGCACGCCGGTAATGGGCGCCGACGAGATCGAAACAATTCGCGCCGTGGTCGCGCGGCGTCTCCCGGTTCGGCTCATGGCCTGGTGCCGGATGACCTCGCTGGATCTCGATGCAGCGATCGAGAGCGGCGTCCACGCCGTCAATCTGTCGCTGCCTTCGTCGGACATCCAACTTTCGGCCAAGCTCGGGCTCGACAAGGCGGGAGCGCTCCAGGTCATCGAGCATATGGTCAGGCGCGCAGCCGCCGCCGGCTTCTTCGTCGCGGTGGGCTGCGAGGATGCCTCGCGGGCCGATCGGGATCATCTCGCCCGCGTCATCGAGACGGCTGCACGCGCCGGCGCAAGCCGCGTCAGGCTAGCCGACACAGTCGGCGTTCTGGATCCCTTTTCGACCTTCGAACTTGTCGCCCAGCTCGTGGCGCAGTCTTCAATCGACCTTGAATTTCATGCGCACAACGATCTCGGACTTGCTGCCGCCAACACGCTGGCCGCGATCCGCGCAGGCGCGCGCCATGCGTCCGTCACCGTCCTGGGGCTCGGTGAGCGTGCGGGCAATGCCGCGCTGGAAGAGGTGGCCGCCGCGATGGCGGTCTTCGACGGCGCGGATACCGGCATAGAGCTGACCGCATTGCCCGACCTCGCCGCCCAGGTGGCTTGGGCCGCCCGCCGGCAGACCGCGGCCATTAAGCCGGTCGTCGGCGCCGATGTTTTCACCCACGAATCCGGCATTCACGTCGCAGGGCTGCTGAAGGACTCGCGTACTTATCAAGGGCTCGATCCGGCTCTCGTGGGCCGCTGCCGGCGTATCGTCATCGGCAAGCATTCCGGCGCCACTGCGATTGCCCATGTGCTGAGCGAAAGCGGTCGCGATCTCGACCCGGATCTGGCAGCCGCGATGGTGGCCCGCGTCCGGCGCGAGGCGGCCGAGACCAAATCGACCGTCACTGCAACTCAACTGGTCGAGCTCTACGATGGAATGTGCAGCGAGGCATCCCTCGCGGAGCTGTGCGGGTCCAGGTCAGCCGTGCGCGAGCGCACCGACACCACAGTTTTGCGACCAGGGAGAATGCAATGAATTGTTCCGCTGACAGCCGCCCCATCAATGTCACCGACATCCTCGCACGACTGAAGCGCCTGTCGGCTGCGGAGGAGTTCTTCGCAGTCCTTGGCGTCTCCTATGATCCGAAGGTGCTGAATGTCTCGCGGCTCCATATCATGAAGCGCGTGGGCCAATACCTTGCCGAAGAAGATTTCTCCGGTCTGCCCGACCAGGTGATTGCCGCGCGGGTGCGCGCGACGCTCGAACGCGCTTACGAGGACTTCGCGGTTTCCTCGCCGCTCACCCATCGGGTCTTCAAGGTGCTCAAAGACCACGATCCGAACAAACCTGCCACGCCGGGCCGCACCTTTGTCCCGTTCGACTCCGTACTGAAGCGGTTCGGACAGGAATGACCGCGACACGGGTTGCGACGCGACAATGTCGAGAAGCCGACAAATGGGGTCATCACCACGGTACAGCGCCTTCAGAAGCAACCAACCGAAGTTCTAGGAATAGGGGGCAGCAAAACAGTTGGCACGAATGATGCAAACCTAGGAGATAACCGCCAAGCCCGCATCCGGACAGGAGCCTCGAGAAACCGCCAATGCACATCGTAATCTGCATCAAGCAGGTGCCGGACTCGGCACAGATAAGGGTCCATCCGGTGACGAACACGATCATGCGCCAGGGTGTTCCGACTATCATCAACCCTTACGACCTGTTCGCCCTCGAAGAAGCCCTCAGACTGCGCGACGCCTATGGTGGCGAAGTCACCGTGCTCACTATGGGCCCGCCCATGGCAGAGGACGCGCTGCGCAAGGCGCTCGGTTACGGCGCCGACCGAGCGGTGCTCTTGACCGACCGCTATTTTGCCGGCTCCGACACGCTGGCCACCTCGTTCGCCCTTTCCCAGGCAATCGCGAAGGTTGGCGAGACGTTCGGCACGCCAGACCTCGTCTTCACCGGCAAGCAGACGATCGATGGCGACACCGCCCAGGTCGGGCCCGGCATCGCCAAGCGCCTCGGACTCCTGCAACTGACCTATGTCGCGAAGATCGCCTCTATTGACCTTGCTGCGCGCGAGATCAGGGTTGAGCGCCGCTCCGAAGGCGGCACACAGATGCTGAAGAGCAGGCTCCCTTGCCTCATCACCATGCTGGAAGGCACAAACGAGATCCGCCGGGGCTCGATCCAGGACGCCCTGTGCGCCGCGCGCAGCCAGGTCTTGAAATGGAGTGCGGCCGACGCCGGCATTGAGGATCTCACCAAATGCGGCCTGCGCGGTTCACCGACGGTGGTCAAGCGCGTTTTCGCGCCTCCTGCGCGAGCGGAAAAGGCGGCAAAAATCGACACCGCCGAGATGGCCTTGCGCGATGTCGCTGACGAACTCATCACGGCAATTTTCACCCGCCAGCCGGCATTGGAACATGAGCTCGCCTTCAACGGCGGCGCGTGAGAGGGCAAGGAGCAGACGATGTCGACCGCGAACCGAGAAACCCCTCGCCCTGCCGCCGGCCGTGCCGGCATAAAGAAGGAGCTGCCCGCGCATTTCAAGGACTACCGGCACGTTTGGGTTTTCATCGAGCTCGAACGCGGCCAGGTCCATCCCGTATCATTCGAACTGCTCGGCGAAGGCCGCAAGTTAGCAGACAAGCTTCAGGTCCAGCTTGCGGGCGTCGTGCTTGGACCGCCGGGAGAGGCCATCGGGAACGCCGTTGCCGAAGCGTTCGCTTATGGCGCCGACCTTGTCTACATCGTCGAGGCGCCGCTGCTCGCCGACTATCGGAACGAGCCATTCACCAAGGCGATGACGGATCTGGTCGATACCCACAAACCCGAGATCCTTCTTCTCGGCGCCACCACACTCGGCAGGGATCTTGCCGGCTCCGTGGCGACGACCTTGCAGACAGGGCTCACGGCCGACTGCACCGCACTTGATGTGGATACCGACGGTTCGCTCGCCGCCACCCGTCCGACTTTCGGCGGTTCCTTGTTGTGCACGATCTATACGCTCAATTTCCGCCCCCAGATGGCGACAGTGCGACCGAGGGTCATGCCCATGCCGCAGCGGGCGGATAAACCGGTCGGGCGTGTCATCCGGCACAAGCTCTCGGTAGCCGAGGACGAGATCGTTACCAAAATCCTCGGCTTCCTGCCGGATAGTCAGTCGGCAAAGGCAAATCTTGCCTATGCCGACGTCGTGGTTGCCGGAGGCCTCGGTCTAGGCGCGGCGGAGAACCTGCAGCTTGTGAAGAATCTCGCGCGGGCAATCGGCGCCGAGCACGGCTGTTCGCGCCCGTTGGTCCAGAAGAGCTGGATGCCAGCTGATCGGCAGATCGGCCAAACTGGCAAGACCATCCGGCCGAAGCTTTACATAGCGGCCGGGATTTCCGGCGCCGTCCAGCATCGGGTTGGCGTCGAGGGGGCGGATCTCATCGTGGCCATCAACACCGACCCGAACGCGCCGATTTTCGATTTCGCTCACCTCGGGATCGTCACCGACGCGATCCGCTTCCTGCCCGCACTGACGGAAGCCTTCACGCGGCGGCTGTCGCCCCACAGTCGCGACAAGCTTGCGAGCTAAGGGATGGACATGATTGAGGAACAATTCGACGCCATTGTTATTGGGGCCGGCATGTCCGGAAACGCAGCTGCTTACACCATGGCCAGCCACGGCCTGAAGGTGCTGCAGTTGGAGCGGGGTGAATATCCGGGCTCCAAGAATGTCCAGGGTGCCATCATGTACGCGAACATGCTGGAGAAGATCATCCCGGATTTCCGGGACGATGCGCCTCTCGAGCGGCATTTGGTTGAACAGCGGCTTTGGGTGATGGACGACACATCCCATACCGGGATTCACTATCGGTCGGACGACTTCAATGAGGCGAAGCCCAACCGCTACACGATCATTCGTGCCCAGTTCGATAAGTGGTTTTCGCGTAAGGTGCGCGAGGCCGGCGCGACGGTTCTGTGCGAGACGACCGTGACGGAACTCATCCGTGACGCCAAGGACAGGGTGATCGGCGTCCGCACAGACCGGGCCGGCGGAGCCATCTACGCGGACGTGGTCGTCCTCGCAGAAGGTGTTTCCGGGCTGCTTGGCACGCGGGCCGGCCTGCGCGAGATGCCGAAGCCGCAAACCGTGGCGCTCGCCGTCAAGGAAATGCATTTCCTGCCGGAAGAGGTCATTGAGGAGCGGTTCGGCCTCAAGGGCGATGAAGGCTGCGTGATCGAGGCGGTGGGCACGACCTCCCGCAGCATGGCCGGGCTCGGCTTCCTCTACACCAACAAGGAGTCGATCTCACTGGGCATTGGCTGCCTCGTCTCCGATTTCGCCGCGATGGTCGAGAGCCCTTACGTCCTCCTCGACGCCTTAAAAAAACATCCTTCGATCCGGCCGCTGATCGCCGGCTCGGAAGTGAAAGAATATTCCGCGCATCTCATTCCCGAAGGCGGCTACAAGGCTATTCCGCAGCTCTTTGGCGACGGTTGGGTCGTGGTCGGCGATGCCGCGCAACTGAACAACGCCATTCACCGCGAGGGCTCGAACCTCGCCATGACCTCCGGCCGCATCGCGGCTGAGGCAATCATCGAGGTCAAGAGCCGCAACGGTCCTATGACCAAACGGAATCTCGCCCTTTACAAAGCCATGCTGGACAAGTCCTTCGTGGTCAAGGACCTAAGGAAATACAAAGACATGCCGGCCTTGCTCCACACCAATTCCTGCAATTACTTCACGGCTTATCCGCGGTTGATGTCGCAAGCCGCGCAGAACTTCATGCGTGTCGACGGCACACCGAAGATCGAGAAGGAAAAGGCGACCACGGCGGCCTTCATCAAGGCGCGCTCGCGCTGGGGGCTGGTCAGCGACGCGGTCCGCCTTGCATTGGCGTGGCGCTGAGGGGAGACGAAATGACGATCGCAGTGACGAAGTCACGTGTCGAGGACAAGCTTTACCAGAACCGCTACTTGGTGGATTCCGGCCGTCCGCATATCAAAGTGCTACCGCACGAGAGGCCAAGCGCGAACTTGCTCGCGCTGACCCACGTCTGCCCGGCGAAATGTTATGAGTTGAACGATAAAGGTCAAGTGGAGATCACTGCCGACGGCTGCATGGAGTGCGGCACCTGCCGGATTTTGTGTGAGACCAGTGGCGAGATCGAGTGGAACTATCCACGCGGCGGTTTCGGAGTCCTCTTCAAATTCGGATGACCGACGCACGCACGTATCAAGAGGGTTAATCTCCCCCTGAGGTCGCGACCAACGCCAAGTCTATCTTTGCTTGAATCGCAACGAAGAGAAGCTCGTGAATACTGTGCTTTCAGAATTCAGACTCAGACACAAAAGGAGGAGCACTCTGGACGACAACCCCTGAGGTGTTTCCATGGCTCACGTACCGCAAGATCGGGTCGACGAGGTAGCACCTCGGGATACCCGCCCTGAACCGCCCATCAAAAGCATGCCCCAAGCAGATATCGCGCTCAGGGGACTCTACGAGATATCGAAGGTGCTGACCGCCCCCAGCGAGCTGGAGATTACGCTCGCCAATGTCGTGAACATCCTGCCTTCGTTTCTGCAGATGCGTCACGGAGCAATCGTCGTCCTGGACGCTGAAGGAGAGCCGGAGATTGCCGCAACTGCCGGCAACACCCACGCACCTCAATCAGGCACTCGCCGCGTCATACCACAGGCCATAACAGATCAAATCGTCGCTACGGGGACGCCGCTCTTCATACCGGACGTCCGCAAGTCCCAACTATTTCAGGCTGACCTTCAAACGTCTTCGAGCAGCGGCACCATCCCGATTGCCTTTATCGGTATCCCGCTAAAGGCTGATCATAAGATCCTTGGGACATTGTCGATCGACCGCGCCGGAGACGGCGCCACCGACTTTCGCGACGACGAGGACACATACTTCCTGACGATGGTCGCCAACCTTGTCGGCCGGACCATCCGTCTCCATCGCACCCTGAGTACAGATCGTCAGCGGTGTGTCCATGAGCAATGGAGACCGGAGAAATCGCCCAACGAGGGGAGGACCTACGACCCTGCCCGGCATCCGGATGCCAAAATCGACGGGATCATCGGGGAAAGCCCCGCACTCAAGCAGGTGCTCGAAACCGTCTCGGTCGTAGCAGGGACCAATTCCACCGTGCTTCTGCGGGGTGAAAGCGGCACCGGCAAGGAATTCTTTGCGCAAGCCATTCATAAGCTCTCACGTCGGAGGAAGAAGTCTTTCGTCAAATTGAACTGCGCCGCACTGTCTGAAAGCGTTCTGGAGTCAGAACTGTTTGGGCATGAAAAGGGCGCTTTCACGGGTGCTATCTCCCAGCGCGCCGGTCGTTTTGAATTGGCAAATGAGGGAACGCTGCTACTTGATGAAATCGGCGAGATTTCGCCGGCCTTTCAAGCCAAGCTGTTGCGTGTCTTGCAGGAAGGCGAGTTGGAGCGAGTCGGCGGCACCAAAACGCTACAGGTCGACGTGCGCCTCATATGCGCCACCAACAAGGACCTCGAGACGGCCGTCATAAAAGGGGAGTTCAGGGCCGACCTTTATTACCGCATCAATGTGGTGCCAATTATCCTGCCTCCGCTCAGAGAGCGACCCGGCGATATTCCACGCCTTGCGAACGCCTTCCTCAACCGATTCAACAAGGAGAACGATCGCGCACTCGCCTTCGCGCCGTCGGCGTTTGACCTGATCTCGCAATGCTACTTCCCTGGTAACGTCCGCGAGCTGGAGAACTGCGTCCAAAGGACGGCCACACTTGCGCGTTCAAGGACGATCACGCCATCCGATTTCGCCTGTAAGAAGAGCCAGTGCCTTTCCTGGCTCCTCTGGAAGCGAGCCGACCGCTCGAATGGCGGCAATGCCATCGACGATCTCACACGGGTCAACGCAGTGCCGGTCGGATTGCGGCTGCCGGCCAGTCGCATCGGTGCCTCCGCAGGCAACGTATCTCCCCTTACGGCCGGCGATCCGAACGATCCCGCTTGTCCCCCGCGTCTGACGGAACGCGACCGGCTGATCGACGCGATGGACAAAGCCGGTTGGGTTCAGGCCAGGGCGGCTCGTATCCTCGGCCTCACGCCGCGGCAAATCGGCTACGCCCTGCGCCGGCATGGTATCGAGGTGAAGAAATTCTAGACGTTGTGATGACGTCAAATGTAAGCCCGGAGTAGTCTCCCTCACACTCTGCGCGCCCAAGGCTGGTAGCCTTCGCGACCCGATTTGCTTGTCCACTGTCGGAAGCCCGACAAAGGTGTGTCGGAGCAATCGGACGGAATCCGACACGAAAGCCAATTCGTGAACCAAAACTGCTCTTTGAGCTGGCATAGCTCTTGCGGTTTGAACTGCGACATTCACCCAGCAACGGAGCCGTTCGATGTCCGCACCGGCAATTTCGCTTGAGAGCCTCAGCACGACATTCAATGACCAGCTGCTTGCCACCGTGAAAGCCGGTGGCTGCGCGTCTTCGTCCTGCGGCTCGTCGATAAAGCCGGACGACATGGATCCGGCTGTCTGGGACAAGATCAAGGATCATCCCTGCTTTTCAGAAGAGGCGCATCACTATTTCGCGCGCATGCACGTCGCGGTCGCGCCCGGCTGCAATATCCAGTGCAACTACTGCAATCGCAAATATAACTGCGCCAACGAAAGCCGGCCTGGGGTGGTCTCCGAAAAGCTGACGCCCGACCAGGCGCTACGCAAGGTGATCGCGGTCGCCAACGAGGTGCCGCAGCTTTCCGTGCTCGGCATCGCCGGACCTGGCGATGCCTGTTACGACTGGAAGAAGACGAAGGCAACGTTCGAACGAGTCGCCAGGGAAATCCCAGACATCAAGTTTTGCATCTCCACGAATGGGCTCGCGCTGCCGGACCATGTCGATGAGCTTGCCGACATGAATGTCGATCACGTGACGATCACCATCAACATGGTCGACCCTGAGATCGGTGCAAAGATCTATCCTTGGATCTTTTACGACCATCGCCGCTACGTCGGCATCGAAGCCGCCCGGATCCTGCACGAGCGGCAGATGTTGGGTCTGGAGATGCTGACGGCGCGCGGTATCCTCACCAAAATCAATTCGGTGATGATCCCCGGCGTGAACGATGAGCATCTGATCAAGGTGAATAGATGGGTCAAGGAGCGAGGCGCGTTCCTGCACAACCTCATGCCGCTGATTTCGGACCCGGCGCACGGCACGCACTACGGACTGAGCGGGCAACGCGGCCCAAACGCAATGGAGATGAAGGCTCTTCAGGATCGTGTCGAAGGCGGCGCCCAGTTGATGCGCCACTGCCGGCAGTGCCGGGCAGATGCCGTCGGCCTGCTCGGTGAGGATCGTGGCCAGGAATTCACACTCGAGCGGATTCCCGGCGAGGTCACCTACGATGCCAGCAATCGCAAGGCCTATCGGGAGCTGGTCGCGGAGGAGCGCCGTGATCACATGGCGGCTAGGAGAGAAGCGATCGGATTGGTCAAGGCAGCGAGCCCCGGCAAGTCCCTTCTCTTCGCGGTGGCGACCAAGGGCGGCGGCCGCGTCAATGAACATTTCGGCCATGCGAAGGAATTCCAGGTTTATCAAGCCTCGCCGAGAGGGATCAGTTTTGTCGGGCATCGGAAGGTCGAGCAGTATTGCCTCGGCGGCTGGGGCGGAGAAGCCGCCCTCGATGGCGTCATCGCAGCGCTTGAAGGCATAGATATCGTGCTGTGCGCCAAGATCGGAAACTGCCCGCAGGATCAGCTCGCGGACGCTGGAATCCGAGCCACCGACACTTATGCCCATGACTATATCGAGACCGCAATCAGCGCGATTTACGCCGCCGCGTGTGGGACCCCCGCACTCGCGGCGACGGCCTGAGCTGTCTCATTCATTCGGACCAGGAGTTAAAATGGCTTTCAAGATCATCGCATCCCAATGCACCCAATGCGGCGCCTGCGAATTCGAATGTCCCTCCGGCGCGATCAAGTTCAAAGGCGAGAGCTACGTGATCGAGCCCCACAAGTGCACCGAGTGCGAGGGGGTCTTCGATGCGCAGCAATGTGCCTCGGTATGCCCGGTGCCGAAGACCTGCGTTCCTGCGTGACGGACATTGGGCTGCCGGCATGGTCGGGGCTGCCTGCGCAGGACGCCTGGAACGCCTTGTTCACAATCTGCAGCCTCAAGGGAAATCAGGGAACGGACATGTCGCTCGGACGCGAAGAGGAGGTCGAAATCCGCAGGCCTCCACGATTCATGCCGGGAGAGCGGGTACGTGCCACTCGCCATATAAAAAATGACGGCACCTATCCTGGCAGGGAGATCGGCGAAAATCTCGTGCGGAAGGGCGACGAGGGATATGTGCGCGACATTGGCACCTTTCTCCAGCAGTTCTTCATCTATGCGGTCGAATGGATCGACCGTGGCACCGTCGTCGGCATGCGAGCGCGTGAACTGATGAGCCTCGACAAAGCCGAGGCGCCCTGCAGTGCTGATAGCAATACCAATGAAGGGACGGCCAGATGAAAGTCATGATCCGCAGGACCGATGCTGGCTTGTCGGCGTATGTCCCGAAGAAGGACCTCGAAGAGCCGATCATCAAGCTCGAGAAGGAAGAGTTGTGGGGCGGAACTGTGACGCTCAGGAACGGGTGGCGGCTCCTCCTACCCGATCTTCCACGGGATACGCGTCTGCCGATCACCGTCGAGGCAAGGAAGGTTTCCGAAGAGGACTGATGCTGCCCGTTCATAAGGTGCGTCGCGAGGAAACGAGCATGAACACGATCCTGACATCGGGCCACCTGGTCATCGTGCGGGACAGTTTTGCCGAAAAGCTGCTTGACCTGGCGAAGGAAGCGCTCGCCGCCGATCAGGTGATCCCCTATCTCGGTCCGGGTCTTCTTGGGTTCAACTGTGCGGAACCGCCTGTGCCGCATACGCCCGAGGTCGTTGCCGCGGCACTCAATGCACGGGCGCCAGCCCCTTCCAGGATCCGCACCAATATGTGGTCGGTTGCGCAGTTCATCGAACAGCGCCGGCATCGCCGGACGCTTCAAGCTTGGATGACCGACATATTCGCAGCGCCGGTGGCGCCTACCCTCCTCCACGCCTGGCTCGCAAGGCTGCCGCTCTCCCTCATCGTCGACAGCTGGTACGACGGCGCGATGCGCACGGCTCTCGTAGAGACCGGCCGAACGGACGTCGTTGAGATACAAGGCGTCACGCGGGCGAACGAAATCGGTAACATTTGGACGAAAACCTACGATTTGTCCGGGAGGGAACTCGACCCCCGATCGGGGGCAAAGACGGTTCTCTATACACCTCACGGGAGTATTAGGCCGGCGCAAAACTTTCTCGTCGCAGATTCCGACTATGTCGAAGTCCTGACCGAAATCGATATCCAGACACCGATCCCAGACGTGGTGAAGGAACGGCGCATCACCCGTGGATTTTTCTTAGTTGGCTGCCGCTTCAACGATCAGATGCTGCGCACCTACGCCAGGCAGATCATGAAGCGCTCCCGAGGTCCACATTGCGCGGTAATGGACGCGGAAACGCTGACCAGAAACGAAGCGCGTTTCCTTGCGGCAAGCGGAATCACGGTGATCGACATGCCAGTAAGTGAAGCCGCGGCTCGGCTTATAGGAACGGGCACTGCTGCAGGTGGTGGACAGGATTAACAATGGCGGGCCCCTTTGATGATTGGTCCTTCGGCTTGCCTCGAAGGCGAAAAATGCAGTCGGGAATACACCCGTGAGCAGTGATGCTATCGGCAGCGCAACGAACGCTCTAAATTCGTTGACCCATGTGGAAGTGGCGCGCTGGGGCCGGGATTTGAGTACGCTGTTGCGCATCACGCGTATGAATTTGCGGCATCCCTGGCAGGTCGCCTTCGCTATGGGCTCGACGGTCCTGGCGGCAATCCTCCAGTTGCTCATTCCCCAGCTTCTCGGCCGGGCCGTCGACCTGACCCAGACAGCCATCGGGGGCGGTGTCGCGGGGACCGCGGCAGGACAAGCGCTCTGGATCCCGGCTCTCCTGCTGCTCGCCGTCAGCGCGCTACGCGGCCTTTTCACGATGGCGCAGAACTATTTTGCCGAAGCCGTCGGGCATCATGTCGCGTACGAACTGCGGCTCGCCTACTACGACAAGATCCAGCGTCTCAGCTTTTCCTTTCACGACCGGGTCCATTCAGGCGATCTGATCACCATCGGAATGCTCGATCTCCAAGGCGTGCGGATGTATTTTTCCACCGCGCTCGTTCGCGTGCTCCTGCTCACCATGCTGATCGGGATCGGCGCCTACATGATGATCTCGACCGATCCCATGCTCGGCCTGGTCGCGCTGAGCTTCGTGCCTTTTGTCGCCTGGCGCTCATCGGCCACACAGCTTAGGCTGCGCGCCACCTGGCTCGACCTGCATGAGCGGCTTTCAGTACTAAGCCGCGTGATGGAGGAAAATCTCGCAGGCATCCGCGTGGTCCGCGCTTTTGCGGCTCAAGCCTATGAGATGCTGAAGTTCGACGGCGCTTCCAAGAACGCGCTCGACCTCGCCCACGACCGAGTTGACATCTACGTGCCCAGCACGTCGGCGATGACCTTGTCCTTCTTTTTCGCAATGGGATTGGTGCTCTGGATCGGTGGCAGCAAGCTCGTCGCTGGCGAGATAAGCGTCGGAACGGTGGCGACCTTCCTGACCTTCATGACAATCCTGCAAATGCCAGTCCGCCAGATCGGCCTCATGGTCAATGCCTTTGCCCGCGCTTCTAGCTGCGGTTCGCGGCTTTTCGGTCTCCTCGACCAGGAGATCACAATCAGGGATGCTCTCGAGGCCAGACCGCTCGAGATAAGCGACGGCACTCTGCGCTTCCACAATGTCTCGTTTGCGTACCCCAGCGCCGAAAACCGCGCCATTCTGAAGAACCTCAGCTTTGAGGCCCGTAGAGGCGAGACGATCGCGATCGTCGGTCCGCCGGGTTCGGGCAAATCGACGATAGCTCATCTGGTCCCCCGCTTTTATGACGTGACCGGTGGCGCCATCACGCTGGACGGCCAGGACATACGCAATGTCACCCTCGCGACGCTTCGCAAGGCGGTCGCCGTCGTACAGCAGGATGCATTCCTATTCACCACTACGATCGAGAACAACATCGCTTATGGCGATCCCTGGGCGAAGAGACAGCGAATCGAACGCGCTGGCGAATTCGCCCAGCTCCACAACTACATCCTCGGGCTCCCAGCGGGCTACGAGACGGTCGTGGGCGAACGCGGCGTCTCTCTCTCCGGCGGCCAGCGCCAGCGTCTCACGATTGCTCGCACCATGATGCTGCGCCCCTCCGTCGTCGTTTTCGACGACTCAACGGCCGCGATCGATGCCGGCACCGAGCAGCGCATCCGCGCGGCGATGCGGCGCTTCGCCAAGGATCGGGTGACGATCATCATCGCGCACCGGCTGAGTGCGCTTGTGCATGCCGATCAGATCCTTTTTGTCGATAACGGCGAAATCGTAGAACGCGGCACGCATCAAGAGCTTTTGGCGAAGCGGGGACGCTACAGGGCCCTTTACGATCTCCAGACGCGCCCGGGTGATGACAATATGACCCAGTATGGGGGCGCCCGCTGATGACGCAGGGCCGCGCCGGCGAAGTCGAAGCCGAACGTGACGACGGTAGACGCCCTCCGCGCGCGGTTGTCGGCTCGCACCGCATCGAGGAGGAGATGTTCGGCCGGGCTTTCGACAAGAGCATCCTCCGGCGCATCTGGGCTTTCGTCCGTCCCTATCGGGCCAGGGTAGTCATCACGATTGCAGCAATGCTGATCTTCACCGGGACGCAGCTTCTCATCCCGTTGATCATCCGCTACGCGCTCGACCAGGGCATGAACCCGGCAAGGACCGATCGCTCAGCCCAGCTCGCGGCCGTCGGCGCGTTCGTTTTGGCGATTTTGGTCAATTTCGCTGCCGGCTACATGCAGGAAACCGTGGTTGGGAAAGTGGCCGAAACTGTCCTGTTCGACATCCGCCGCGCCATGTTTGGCCATCTGCAGAAGGTTTCGCTCTCCTTCATGGACAAGACCGAGGTCGGACGCCTCATGTCGCGCCTGCAAGGCGACGTCAACTCCATACAGGAATTCCTCGAAACCTCGGTATATTCCGTAGGCGATGTTGCGCTTCTCTTCGGCATCGTTTTCGTAATGCTGTGGCTCGACTTCCGCCTCGGCCTCCTGACGCTCTCGGTTCTGCCGGTCCTGGTGATCGTCCGCATTGTCTGGCTGCCGCGTGCCCGCGACGCCTTCATGGCCGCACACGAGACTAATTCCGTCGTCAACGGCGCGCTGGCCGAAGCCATTCACGGCGTGCGCACCGTCCAGTCAATGGACCGCCAGCAGGTGAATTTCATCCTTTTTGACGACAAGGCCCATGCCAACCTCAGGACCCACCTGATCGCTGCCAAATATGCACTGGTCATGGTGCCTATCGTCGATGGCCTCACCGGCCTCGCCATGGCCGCCGTTATTGTGGTCGGCGGCTCGATGGTCATGAATGGCCGCATAGATGTGGGCGTATTGGTTGCCTACCTATTTTACATCCAGCGCTTCTTTGACCCGATCCGCTCACTCACCCTGCAATATTCGGTCATGCAGCGCGCCATGGCCTCAGGCAAGCGCCTGACCGATGTGCTCGACGTCAAGATCGATGTTCAGGACAAACCCAATGCCGAGGTGCTTTCGCCCGAAATGGACGGCTCGGTCGAGTTCAGGGACGTCACCTTCGGCTACAATCCGAACCGTTCGGTGCTGAAAAATGTCTCCTTCCGGGTCAATCCCGGCGAGACGGTCGCACTGGTCGGGCCGAGCGGTTCTGGCAAATCGAGCGCGATGGCCCTGGTCCACCGCTTCTATGATGTTCAGCAGGGCCAAGTGCTGGTCGGCGGACATGATGTGCGCGATCTCACCCAGGAATCGCTCGGCCGCCAGGTCGCCATGGTGCTGCAGGAGCCGTTCCTGTTCACCGGGACGGTCTTCGAGAACATTCGATACCACAAGACGGAAGCCACGCGCGACAAGGTGATCGAGGCCGCCAAGGCGGTCGGCGCCCACGACTTCATAATGAGCCTCGCCGACGAGTATGAGACCCAACTTGGCGAACGCGGCGACAACTTATCTCTCGGCCAGCGCCAGCTTATCAGTTTCGCCCGCGCCCTCGTCGCCGACGCCAAGATCCTCGTGCTCGACGAAGCTACCGCCAACATCGACAGCTACACGGAAATGCAGATTCAGAAGGCTCTGATAAAGCTGCTTGAAGGGCGCACTGGCCTCGTCATCGCCCACCGTCTTGCCACGATCCGGGGTGCCGACCGCATCATCGTGCTTCAGAATGGCCAAGTTATTGCGACTGGCAACCACGATCAGCTAATAGCCATGGGGGGCCTGTATTCCAAACTCTACAATCTCAACTACGCCTCCTTTGACGATATTCCAGAACACGATACGACCGTACAAGCCGGCTCCCAGACCTGACGTCTTGGCGGCCTTGTGGTACTGACATTGACTTCGGGCGTGCCGGCGGACACTCAGGCCGCCGCAGACGAGGAAGCAGGCAGCATTCATGCAAAGCACTCGCGCGGATCGTGAAGACCGGCTGCGAACGATTTCCTCCAGCGTCGTTATCCGACCGCGGTGCACGCCGCGACATCGGGCGAACTCGCTCCAGGTGGTGTCGCTCGGCGTAGCAAAGCCGCTCGCGAGCGCGCCCTCAACAGCGCCGTAGCGAGTGACGGCTTTGCTACCGCCGAGCCGCTGATGAAGCTGGATGCGGGAGCGGCCACCGGCGCCGCCCCGGTCGAGAAGACCCTCTTGCGGCGGGCTATGGGCAACGATCAGCGCGAGCGCGACGAGCAGATGCGTGCCGGCATCGTGACGCGCTCGGCCATCATCTCCTTAGGATCGTGCAGTCTCACACCGTGCCCAGATGCCGGCCAACGCACAAACCTGGTAATCTGTGCCGCCGGCTCGTCGTCAGTTTGGCCTCCCTCACGATTTCCCAATCCCCACCACGTGCACGCTCGAGCAATGTGAGGGAGCGCTGTTACAACGATTTACCTTCGGATCAGACCGCGAATTTCATGGTCAGCCAAGTCGAGCCATGATTTCGGATTGAATGGTCGTCGCGGTGTACAGGGAAGCATCGAGCGGCAGATTCCCAAATGCCAGTTGACAAAGAAGGTAGTTAGCACCTGCCTCTTCCAACTGACTGAGCAGAGCTTCTCGCACAGACGCTGCTGATCCTACCACGCACAATTCACTCTCGACTGCCGCATCGAAGGTCAGCGGCAGGTTGGGTGGAGTGGGGATAGCGTTAAGCTCGTAAAGGAATTGGAAGCTCTTGAGCCATCGTTCGTAAGCAGGTGCCGCGAGCGAATAGGCATGTGTGTCACAACGCCCAACCACGACCATGCGGAGCAATCCAATAAATGGCGCTCGATCGCCCGCGCCAGTGTTGTCCTCTTGATAGGCGCGGAACGCATCAGTAGTTTTGCGAACAGAAGAGGAAGGTCCTACACACGCGATATTTGCTCCATTCGCAGCGGCCCAGGCTGCGGACTCGGGTCGATTGGCGGCGACCCATGTCGGCGGATGTGGACGCTGATGAGGTCTTAGCGTCAAAGGAACGTCATTGAGCTCAAAATGGCGGCCTTGATAGCACAGCGTGCCAACCTTCATGGCATTAACAAGTATTTCAACAAGAATTTCGCTGGCTTCCGCATAGCGGCCCGGCACCGCGTCCGCACCAATCCCGAAGTAACCCAATTCGATCGGGAGAGCACCGCGCCCTATGCCCAGTTCGAGCCTGCCACCGCTCAACTGGTCCAGCATACAGATCTCTTCGAACGCACGCAGCGGATGATAAAGCGCAAGCAGCATCACCAAGGGTCCGAGACGCAGGCGCCGGGTGCGCTGGGCGACGCTCGATAAGAACAGATTCGGCGATGGACCTCTCCCATGGGGGGTACAGTGGTGCTCTGCGAGATGATAGGCATAGAACCCTAGCTGATCGCACGCCTCTGCTAATATCAGGCGATCTTCGTACTGCCGGGCGATATCGAGGCCGTCCTCGTCCAGATGATCGAAGATGCCGAAGGCTAGGTTTGAAGGAAAGACGTTTGTCACTCGATATTGTCCCCGATTTTAAAGAAAAATGTTGTCGTGCTTGGGTGACCAAGCAAGCCTAAAGATAGCAATGTGTGATATCGGATTAGCGTCAGCGTACCGAACGAGCAGAGCCTGACGCTCCCCTGCCCGTGGTGCTTGGTATGTTTAAGCTTCCAACTATATCGCGAGCGGCAGCAAGAAATGCATCCAATTGCTCTTTTGTGCCGATGCTGACGCGGATGCAATGTTCCAAACCATTGTCCGGAAAGTAGGCAACGAGTATCTTTTGCCTTTCCAAGGCTGCTTGCCACCATGAGCCGTCCTGTCCCGCTGGCACACGGGCTAGCAAGAAATTTGCGTGGGAGGGCGTTACGGAAAATCCAAGTTGCGACAGTGCGGCTGTCACTCGCTGTCGTTCATGTCTGATGTGCTTGTGGTTCTCTGCGTAGGCGCCGCGATGCGCAAGCACGCTGATACCAACCGCATGCCCGATCACGTTCATGTTGAAGACGTTCTGGATGTTGCGCAGCCTGCCAATAATCTCAGGGTGACCGAAACCGAAACCGACGCGAATGCCGGCGGCGGCATAGCTCTTCGAAAATGTTCTCAAGATCAGAAGGTTCGAATAACGGTTGATGAGGCGCAGCCCGTGATCGGGTGCAAAGTCGACATAGGCCTCATCAAGGACGACCAGGCGATCCGATTGTGCCACGAGGCGTTCGATATTGCTTATCGAGAGGAATGTTCCGGTCGGATTGTTTGGATTGGCCACCAGAATGAACTTGGCGTCTTTTGCCGGACCGGAAAGCAATTGCTCCATTGGCAGCGAATGAGTTTGACATCCGATCTCGAGAAACTCAGCACCATGCAACATGGCAAGCTTGCGGTTGAACGAAAACCCTGGCGATATCATCGCCACCTTGTCGCCAGGGGCGAGGAAAGCTCTGTAGATGAGTCCGAGCAGTTCAGACGACCCGTTGCCTGCGATGACCTGATCCGTGGATACCCCATAGGTATTGGACGCTGCTTCCCTCAAGCTGATGTTATCGTCGTCCGGATACAGATACTGGCGATTTAGGGCCGCCACTGCACTTTGCATTATAATTGGCGGCAACGGAAACGGGTTCTCATTCGTATTCAGCTTGACAAAACTTTTGTCCGGCGCTGGTCCGTTGGACGGCAGAGCATCTAACTGTCGCGTCCCTTGCGGAAGAGACGAAAGCACAGCTTGCAGTTTTGCATCGGACATATTTTATCTCCGTTTCAGTCGCACAGGGGCATCCGTATGAGCTCGCAACGAGAGCAACATGGCGGACGGATTGACGATGGCAGCGTCGCCTTTCACAAGATGGTCGCAACGCCGGCTGCCACGGGAATTCGGCCAGGCTGTCCTCGGTCGAATCGACTTGACGCGGACGCGGATCTGCATCCCTGCGCGGGCCAAGCCGCTAAGCGGTCTCAGCTAATCCGCCTGAGTCATGCTTTCACAGACGCTTGACCTCGATGCCGTATTTCCTCAGCACGTAGCCAATCTGGCGCGGGGTCAGTCCAAGCAGGCGCGCCGCCTTTGCCTGCACCCAGCCACATCTTTCCATGGCAGCAATGACGCGCTCGGCGTCGGTGGTCCTCGCGCCCAATGAGTGGGTTGCTCCGGCAGGCGGGACTGTGGTGGCGGCCGAACGAGCGGCCGCATCCGGCGGCGTGGCCGGATTCACTGCCTCTGGGAGGATTGGCGCTGGTTGCAGCGCGGCCTTGCCCGATCTGCTCTTCCGCAGCGCCTCGGCAAAGCATTGGTCGTGGGAGCACGCAAAGTCGTTTCTCCCGATTGATCGTCCCTCCGCCAGGATCGCTGTCCGGTGCACGCAATTTTCAAGCTCGCGAATGTTGCCGGGAAATTCACATTTCATCAGTACTTCAATCGCACGCGCATCGAAGGTCAGCGTACGGCCGTTCTCATCGTTGAAATTCTTGAGAAACTCAGCTGCGAGGAGCGGAATATCGCTGCGCCTTTGGCGTAATGCCGGCACCAGCAAGGGAACCACGTTGATGCGATAATATAGGTCGGCGCGGAACTCATTCCTTGCAACCGCCTCTTCAAGGTTCCTATTCGTGGCGGCAATCACGCGAACGTCGACCTTGATGGTCTGGTTGCTGCCGACGCGCTCAAACTCCTGCTCCTGCAGCACGCGCAGTAGCTTTGCCTGGAAGGAGGCCGAGATCTCGCCGATCTCATCCAGAAACAACGTCCCCTTGTCGGCGAGCTCAAAGCGACCCTTGCGGGAATTGAACGCGCTTGTGAAGGCACCCTTCTCATGACCGAACAATTCGGATTCCAGGACTGTCTCTGGCAGCGCTGCACAATTGAGTTTGATGAAGGGCCGCTTGGCGCGCGGCGACAACTCGTGAATTGCCTTCGCGACCAGCTCCTTCCCGGTACCGGATTCGCCTCGCAACAGAACCGTGGTCTTTGCCTTAGCTACCACTGCGATCTTCTCGAGCAGCGCGCTTAGCGCCGGACTGTCGCCAATCATTCCCTTGACGTGAACCTTCTTGCGCTGCGGTGCAGGGTGCTTGACATCAGAGAATTGCGTTTGCAGCCGATCTTCCACCTCCGTCGGTCGTTCGCGGTCGCCCGCGGAGAAGCGGTGCAACTTGACTGTCTGTCCCACCATGTTGGCTATCATGGTGAGCAGCCGGACATCATAATCGAGCCGATACGTTGACCTGCTGTCCAAGGCGCGGTCGATAGTCAGCGTGCCTACGGCGTTCCCATCAACACGAATGGGAACGCCGATGAAGGACACGGTGTCGGAGGCCCCAAGCACCTCTATGTCAGCGGCAGTGAAGGCCGAATGCACCGCTATGTTCTCGGCGACGAGCGGCGTGTCCGTCGTCACAATCAGATCGATTGCCTTGCGCGGCAGGCGCATCCGGGAGCGCTCATCGCTGTTCTCGTCGCAGCCGGTGACTACGGTGATGTCCAGTACGCCCTCAGCGTCGAAGAGAGCGATGATGCCGTGCCGCATCTGCACAAACGAGGGCAGGAGATCGACGACCTTGGCCAACGTGACTTCGAGCCGGGCGGGGTCGGTGAGTACTTTCGATATTTCGAAGATGCCGGTAAGCGCGTGCTCGTGCGATGGCACAAAAGGGACCGCGGTGTTCATCTCGGACTTTGGGTAAGCCCTTTTCGCATCCGGAAGCGAAATGCGGCACTCGCTGGCATTTTGTTCTGATTTGGGAATGTTGTGGTGCATATGATCCTCGATCTCGCGCCATGAAATGCATGCCGGCGGCATGTGCGCCCGCGACGTCGCGGGCAAGCGCGAAAATGCTCTGACGTGAACTCGTGCCACCGCCGTGTGGTCGAGTGCAAAGCGGGTCGACCCCTGACGCATCGCTTGGCTCTCCCTCCACGAAGCTTGGCCACGTTCTCGGCTTGCACGGGGGCAACCACACGTTGATTTTCAAAAGACTGGAGCGAGGCGGGATAGTCAATCGAGCTTTCTTTCATTCGTGAAAGGAAACCTCGCGGCCTATGATAGAATTCATCAGTTCTAATTTTTGTCGGCGATGTTGAACGACAGAAATACGGCGCCGGCGATGCGGTGCCCGAGCGGCTGACCGCGCCGAGTTGCCCGGCCGTGCCAGTCACCAGCGCCTGCGAACCAGGGGCGGGAGCGATAATCACTGCCGACGACACTGGTCGGTCGCGGCAACCGCCATTTCCTCGATATTGATGACGGAGATAAGGCGGCGGCATCGCGTGTGAAGGCGCGAAGCTGGCGGTCGAGCGCGGCTTTTTCGGCGGTGCTCGGAACTTCTGAACCGCATCGTCGCGGTCAGCACCAGCGGCGTCAATCCCTACGTCTCGACGTCGCTTTCAAGCTGTCGCTGCAGCGGCAGCGCGGCAAAGAACACGGCAATTCTCCGCTCTGGTGCCAGCGATGCGGCCCTTCCCAAAGTCGGCAAACCGAGGAGCCCACCACGATGTGCAGCAAAACCGCAAGCCAGAGAGATCGACCGGCAATCTGCCGGAGAACATCAAGCGCGTGCTGGACGGCGGCCTTGTCATTCCCGTCTTGTGCCACCGCATTCATCCCATCATTGGCGAGCCAACGTCAGTTCAGGTCATGCGGATCCATTTGGCATGGGTATTGCGGCGGCGTTGGTGCAGCGTTCGACCGGAGCGCCGCGATAGGGAGAAGCCCGGGAGAAGTCACGCCACCTCGATCCGGTCAGGGAGAGAGAAACAGTGTCAGCTGCACAAGTCCGCGGCGCGAGTCCCGCGCCCCGCAAACCCTTCTATGCCAAGCTTTACGCGCAGGTGCTTGCCGCCATCGCCCTCGGCGTCGCAATTGGCTATTTCTATCCGGGGACCGGCGAGAGCCTGAAGCCGCTGGGTGATGCCTTCATCAAGCTGGTCAAGATGATCATCGCGCCTGTCATCTTCCTGACAATTGCGACCGGCATTGCCGGCATGAACGATCTTCACAAGGTCGGCCGGGTCGCCGGCAAGGCAATGGTCTATTTCCTCACCTTCTCGACGCTCGCGCTGATCGTCGGCCTGATCGTCGCCAATGTCGTCCAGCCTGGCGCCGGCCTCAACATCGATCCGGCCTCGCTCGATGTCCAGGCCGTGAATACCTATGCCGCAAAGGCCCACGAGCAGTCGGTCACCGGCTTCCTGATGAACATCATCCCGCCAACGATTGTCGGTGCCTTCGCGGAAGGCGACATCCTGCAGGTGCTGTTCTTCTCGGTTCTGTTCGGCATGGCGCTCGCGATGGCCGGAGAGACGGGCAAGCCTGTCGTTTCCTTCCTACAGGCGCTCATCGCGCCTGTCTTCAAGCTCGTCGGCATTCTCATGAAAGCCGCGCCGATCGGCGCCTTCGGCGCAATGGCCTTCACCATCGGTAGATATGGCATCGGTTCGGTCGTCAACCTCGCGATGCTGGTCGCGACGTTTTATTTCACCGCCTTCCTCTTCGTGTTCGGGGTTCTCGGCGCGGTCTGCCGCTACAACGGCTTTTCGATCTGTTCTCTCATTCGCTACATCAAGGAAGAGCTGCTGCTTGTCCTCGCAACGTCCTCCTCGGAGGCCGCGCTCCCCTCGCTCATGCAGAAGATGGAGAAGGCGGGCGCCAGGCGTTCGGTTGTGGGTCTCGTCATCCCGGCCGGATATTCGTTCAATCTGGACGGCACGAATATCTACATGACCCTGGCGGCCCTCTTCATCGCGCAGGCGACGAACACGGATCTGTCAATCGGCGATCAGGTGCTGCTGCTGCTCGTTGCGATGCTTTCCTCCAAGGGCGCTGCAGGTGTAACAGGTGCGGGCTTCATCACCCTGGCTGCTACGCTCGCCGTAATTCCGAGTGTTCCCGTTGCTGGGATGGCACTGATACTCGGCATCGACCGCTTCATGTCCGAATGCCGGGCGCTGACGAATTGCGTTGGTAACGCAGTGGCATCCCTCGTCGTCGCCCGCTGGGAAGGAGAATTGGACCAAGCCCAGATGAAAGCCGCCTTCTGCGGTCATCAGCTTGCCGAGGCACCAAACCGGCTACCCCCCGCCCAGTAAGGGCGACGCACCGCGACCGGTTTCGCCAAGCTGGTCACATGACCTGAACGATCGACTCGCAGGCTCTAAACGGCGCCTCACGGACCATGTATCAGAAGCGCTAAATGTGTGAGTGCAAATCATCGCCGCCCTAAGCGAATGAACCTTCCGTTATACCCGGCCGGTCTACGTCTGGAGTAGCCCAATACGCTGTCGATCATTCAGTATGCGGGCGTCTTCACTTTGCCCACCCGAAAGCATTGTCGAATCGCGCTAGGTGACAGAGAGCCAGCCTGCGTCAAAAACCAATCAGAATAGGACCCATGACCAAGCGCCCCACAATTACCGATCTCGCCCGCGAAGCCCGAGTCAGCGTAGCAACGGTCGATCGGGTTCTGAACGCCCGCCATCCGGTGCGCGAGGAGACCGCGCGGCGGGTCCACGACGCCGCCCACGCGATCGGCTATCATGCTGCCGGGCTCATCAAGCAGCGCTTGCGGCGAGACCTACCGTGCTACCGTCTGGGCTTCATCTTGAGAAAACCGGCCCAGCATTTCTACCAAGACTTTGCGCGCGAGGTCGAAGCGTCGGTCAATTTGGCCCAGTCCTTCCACGGCATTCCGCTCATCCAATTCGCCCCGTCACATATGCCGAACGACCTAATCGCACCGCTCAAGGATTTGGGCGCACGCTGCCATGCGATCGCGATGGTGGCACCGGACCACCCAAAAATTACAGCAGCGGTTGAGGACCTCAAGGCCAAAGGCATTCCGGTTTTCTCGCTGCTTTCCGACTTCGCCGCCGGCGTGCGACAGGGCTATATCGGCCTCAACAACCGCAAGGTGGGGCGCACGGCCGCTTGGATGGTGTCCAAGGTCGCAAAACGGCCCGGCAAGGTGGCGGTGTTTGTCGGTAGCCATCGTTTCCAGGGGCACGAGCTCCGTGACGTCGGCTTTCGCTCCTATTGCCGTGAGAACGCGCCGACGTTCGAGGTGCTCGATCCGCTTGTGAACCTGGAGAAACGGCAGGTCACCTACGAGGCAACGCTTGATCTCATGCAGCGGGAACCCGAGCTCGTCGGCTTCTATGTCGCCGGGGGCGGCATGGAGGGCGCCATCTCCGCGGTCCGGGAAGAGGGTAAAAGTCGCGATCTCGTCGCGATCGTGAATGAAATCACGCCGGAATCTCGGGCGGCACTCGCTGATAACATCATCACGATGGCGGTCGCCACGCCAATGCGCCGGCTTTCCCAGGAGCTGATAACGCTGATGACGCGGGCTATCGAGACCGGCACTGCTGAAACACCAGGACAGACATTTCTGCCGTTCGACATCCATCTGCCGGAAAATATATGAAACTGATGGCTTCTATCGTAAGCGGGGAGTTTCCTTTCATGAATGAGAGAAAGTTGATTGATTATCCCATCCACGCGGGGTAGCCGCACCCCACAGGCCTCAGCCGCGGCCCAGCATGAAGCGCCGATTGGGTGAACGGATCGGCCGCGCGTTCAGCCCGAAGCGCGAGGTAAATTGCCTACATCCGCAGCGTCGACCTCGACCGGCTTCATTGCCAACATCTCGACCTTGTCGGTGCAGGGCGGTGTCGTCAAGGATGCCTCACGCCAGTAGCCGAGCGAGGCCGGCACAGTCCATTGGTATCGACCTCGTCGACCGCCATCTCCTCGCCTGGCCGCGTGAAAAGCCGCGGCATGGCCGGCAAAGTTGGCATTTGAGTGGGGCTAAACACCTTCTGGGACTTCGCACGCGAAATCGGAGGCGGCAGTCAATTCAGTACCAACCCGGACATGTGTTCTGCTCGTTCCTGGCCCTCGTACTCAGCAAGGAACTGCGCCGCTCTACCGGGCCAAAGGCCTGACGCCCGAATGGCAACCGCTCCTAAGCGATCGCGACCGCCTCCAGGAAGCCACCATCGAAAAGGATGCTCGCGTCGTCACCACCACGTCACGGCCAAAGTGGGCAACGTTTTGAAGGCAGCTGGCATCGCTCTGCCACACAACCTGGACGAACAACTCGCCTGAGATCACCCCCAAAACGTAGTGGTAACACGCGCCGGAGCGCGCCTAACATGCTGATTAATGACATATTCTTACGGGCGGTGTTTAACTGCCAGGTCGGATGGTCGTGCCCGAGACGCTCAATAGCTTTCAGGCAAAGGCGCCAGGCGAGATGCCTCCTGCAACATCATTTCCCGCATCCACAGGCTTGCCGGATCAGTGTTGTGAAGCGCAGGCCATTGGACGGCCTCCGTGAATGCGGGATGAGGAAGTGGCGGCGGAAGTCCGACAATCCGCAGGGGTGTTGTTTTTGCGAAATGCTGCGCCAGCCGTAAGGGCATGGTCCCGATGCGGTTGGTGCCTGATAGGACCGGCGCGATCAGGCTAAAGCCCTGTACGACGACCTCGATACGTCTCTCGAACCCGTGCTCGAGCAAATACCATTCCTCCATGGTGGGCTGCCGGGTGTGCCTGAATTTGAGCACGACATGCCCCATCGACAAGTATCGCTCGAATGTAAGTGGCTCTGACAGCTGCTTGTTCGTGCCGCAGCCTACGCATACGAGCATATCTTCGAACAGGGCTGCGCGAGGATGTTTCGACATGAACACTTCCGGCATAATCAGAAAATCAACGTCGCCGCGCCGGAGAAGCTCCTCGGGGTCGTCGCAAATAGGCAGACATTCGAAGCGGACGGCGGGAGCTTCCCGCGCAGTACGCTCTACGATCCTCTTAAAAAGCACGAGCGTGAGGTAATCGGAAAGCATGATTCGGAAGAGACGATCCGATTGGGCTGGGTTAAAGGCGTCGGAGGAAATAATCGATAGCTGGATGTGCAGCAATGCGTCCCGGACTGCTGGGGCAAGCCCCTCCGCGCGCGGTGTCAAAATGAGCTCGCGGCCGTTCATCGTAAATAGCTCATTGCTGAAGTAGGCGCGTAACCGAGCGACGGCGGCGCTCATGGCCGGCTGGCTCAGATTAATACTGTTGGCCGCGGCAGTGACTTTACGCTCCCTGATCAGAGCGTCCAGCACAACGAGGAGATTCAGATCCAGCCCCTTAAACCGCATATCCTGATCTATCCAGCGTGTGGATGGGCATCATCTAAACAATCAATTTTACGAATTTACGAACCATGCATTAGAGGAACGTAAATGACCGACGTCAAGCTCAAATCGACGGCGCCGCCACACGGGCGGGAACATCGAGAGAGCTCATTGGCGAGCCCCACCGGCTGGCTCACCGTCGCTAACGACAACGGTTGAGTGCAGCCAACAACGCCGCCGCTTTGGCCGGGTAATGCGGCCCGCAAGAAACCATTTTGAAGAGAGGTCCTGAATGCGCCCTCAGGTGCAGTGGAAATTGTGCTGGGAAAACGAGTTGCAGCTCTCGGACCACGTCGAGCTCGCCCAGTTCTTTCGTAATACCTACGGGCCGACTGGGGCGTCCAACGCAGAACCGTTCGAAGGTAGTCGAAGCTGGGCCGGAGCCAGGCCTGAACTCCGCGCAATCGCCTATGATTCGAGCGGTGTAGCGGCTCACATGGGCATACTGCGCCGTTTCATCAAGGTTGACGCGGTCGATCTGTTGGTGGCTGAGCTGGGCCTGTACGGGGTACGTCCGGATCTTGAGGGTCTCGGAATCGCCCATTCAATCCATGTCATGCTTCCAATACTGCAGGAGCTTGGCGTTCCATTCGCTTTCGGAACCGTCCGGGACGCGCTGCGGAATCATGTTGAGAGGTTCGCGCGGCGATACAGCCCTTTGGCCGTTTTGTCGGGAATTCGCGTGCGCTCCACCCGACCAGAGGCGCGCCTCGACCTGCCGCCCACACGCATCGATGACGCACTCACCATTGTTCTGCCAGTTGGACGGCCGATCAGCGAATGGCCCACGGGCACGATGATCGATCGGAACGGACCAGAGCTATGAGCCGTCCCGATTGCTTGTACGACGTGCGCCGTGAGTGCTCTGACGGCACCGGCCGTCGCAGCGTTTATCTGACGTTCGACGACGGTCCCAATCCACTTTTCACACCGGAGATTCTCGATGTGTTGGCAGAGCAGCGGGTGCCGGCGACTTTCTTCGTCATCGGCGCCTACGCCTTAGAGCACCCGGATCTAATCCAACGAATGTTTGCAGAAGGGCACGAGCTAGGCAACCACACGATGACTCATCCGGATCTGTACAAATGCGGCTTCGGCGAAGTGCAACGTGAGATTTTTGAAGCGAACGGCGCCATCATGAGGGCGTGCCCTCAGGCCTCGGTGCGCTATATTCGCGCGCCCTACGGCGCCTGGAGCGAAGAAATCTTCACAGCGTCACAGATCGCCGGGCTGACGGCCCTCCATTGGTCCGTCGACCCTCGAGATTGGTCTCGCCCTGGGGTCGACGCGATTATCGATACCGTGCTCGCCTCTGTCCGGCCGGGCGCAATCGTACTCTTGCACGACGGATGCCCTCCCGGCGAGTTGAGCCAGGGCGCTCACGCCGGTCTGCGCGACCAGACGGTCACGGCGCTGTCCCGTCTGATTCCAGCACTTCATGAGCGCGGATTTGTAATCCGCTCACTTCCTCAACATCACTGAACAAACGAGATCCCATGACTCTTCTTGGTACAACCAGCACTGTGGCCATTTCGCTTTATGCACTGCTCTCGACTGCTTATAAGAGCATGCAGGGGATTTATGCTCTGCCGACAAACGACTCATCGGCGTTGGAGGATCTCGTCGGCTCCGATCAACTGCCCAGCGTGGATGTCATCGTCCCCTGCTTCAACGAGGATCCGCGCACGCTTTCAGAGTGCCTGGCGTCCATTGCAGACCAAGAATACGCCGGAAGACTTCGGGTCTATGTGGTTGATGACGGTTCTGGAAATCGCGAAGCCGTAGGAACTGTCCACGAAACCTACGCGCGCGACCCTAGGTTCGACATCATTTTGCTTCCCGAGAATGTTGGAAAGCGCAAGGCGCAGATCGCCGCGATACGCCGCTCATCCGGGGATTTGGTGCTTAACGTTGATTCAGACACGATACTCGCGTCCGACGTCATCACCAAGCTTGTACCGAAGATGCGAGATCCAGCGGTCGGCGCAGTCATGGGTCAGTTGATTGCCAGTAACCGGAGCGAGAGCTGGCTGACAAGGCTGATAGACATGGAGTACTGGCTGGCTTGCAACGAGGAGCGCGCGGCACAGGCTCGCTTCGGTGCCGTTATGTGCTGTTGCGGCCCATGTGCCATGTACCGCCGGTCTGCGCTCCTTTTGTTACTGGACCAGTACGAGTCGCAATTTTTTCGGGGCAAGCCAAGCGACTTCGGGGAGGATCGCCATCTCACTATCCTCATGCTGAAAGCAGGCTTTCGAACCGAGTACGTTCCGGGCGCCATCGCGGCCACAGTCGTTCCGAACAGACTCGGACCGTATCTGCGCCAACAACTCCGTTGGGCACGAAGCACATTCCGGGACACGCTGCTTGGGCTGCGCTTGCTGCCCGGCCTCAATAGCTACCTCACGTTGGACGTGGTCGGACAGAATCTCGGGCCGCTACTCCTCGCCCTATCGGTACTAACGGGCCTCGCACATTTCGCACTGACAGGCACTGTGCCTTGGTGGACAGGACTGATGATTGTGTCCATGACCATGCTCCGATGCAGCGTGGTAGCATTTCGTGCTCGACAGTTTCGATTTCTGGGCTTTTCCCTGCACACGTTCATCAACATCTTTCTCTTACTTCCCTTGAAGGCCTACGCGCTGTGTACATTGAGCAATAGCGATTGGCTGTCGCGAAGCTCTGCTGTCGCTACATCGAACACTGGGGGAAAACAGGCCCCCACCCAAACTCCGATCACTGGATCAAGCAGGGCAGAATTCTCACCGCATGCGGCTCCGCTTCGCAGGCTCAATCTTGCGCGGATTCTTCGGGATTAGCGCTGTCGAGCAACATCTGCGGCGACGAGTGATCGCTAATTACCTAGGTAGACGAGAGGTGGACGAGTTTGACCCAGAACATGAATCATCAGTTGCTCGATCGGGAATTGGCCGCAGACGATCCGTGGCGCCTCGACGGCAATCCGTTCGAGCGGGAGCGCCACACGGAAATGCTCCAGCTGGCGCTTGCCCAAGGCTCCATTACAAATGCCCTCGAAGTCGGGTGCGCTGCCGGCGCATTCACGGAAAAACTAGCTCCCTACTGCCAAGGGCTCACCGTCATCGATGTCGTGGCGCAAGCGATTGCTCGAGCACGTCAACGGATAAAGGAGCCGTCGCGCATCAACTGGATAGTCTCCGATGTTCAACAGTTTTCGACCGACGAGTTGTTTGACCTGATCGTTGTGGCGGAGGTCCTATACTACCTCGAAGACATAGCCGAGATGCGCGCGGCCGTCAAAAACCTGGTGCGGGTGCTTGCGCCAGGCGGGCATCTGATCTTCGGATCGGCAAGGGATGCTAATTGCCGTCGCTGGGGTCACGCCGCTGGTGCTGAGCCGGTCATCGCCATGCTGAACGAAACGTTGATCGAGGTAGAGCGTCTTGAGTGTCGGGGCGAGTCGGTCAACGAAGACTGCTTGCTCGTCCGTTTCCGGAACCCGCTTTCCGCTTCCTGATGAATCGAATCTATCGCCGTTAACGTGGAGACACTATGCGCATCTGTGGTACCAAGCTGACCCATGATGGGGCGATCGCCCTTGTCGAGGATGGACGGCTCGTCTTCTGCGTTGAGCAGGAAAAGCGGCACAACAATCCGCGTTATCAAACCATCGATAATCTCGACGCAATTGTCGCCGCTTTGGCGGAACAGGGGCTAAATCCTTGTGATGTCGATCAGTTCGTTATCGACGGCTGGGATGGCGAAGACGAGTCACAGTTTCAGGTCCGGCAGGCAACCAAGCAACCGCCAGTCTTGGCGTCCCTCTCGGTAAAATGAACCCATGTCCATGGTAGCGATCGATCTTACTGACGTAAGCAAAACTTATGACAAGCTCGTTGTCGACAGACTGTCGTTCCGCGTTGCGGCGGGGGAATGCTTCGGGCTCTTGGGACCGAACGGTGCGGGCAAAAGCACGATTGCGCGTATGGTCCTCGGCATGACATCGCCTGATGCGGGGAAGATTACTGTGCTCGGCGCCCCAGTGCCGGCGCGCGCGCGTTTGGCACGTATGCGCATCGGCGTGGTCCCGCAGTTCGACAATCTTGATACCGCGTTCACTGTACGCGAGAACCTGTTGGTGTTCGGGCGCTACTTCCGGATGAGCAGACGCCAGATCGAAGCGGTCATACCATCGCTGCTTGAGTTCGCCCGCCTCGAGAACAAAGCGGATGCGCGCGTCGCCGAACTGTCCGGCGGCATGAAGCGGCGCCTGACGCTCGCGCGTGCGCTGATCAATGACCCGCACTTGCTGGTGATGGACGAGCCGACCACCGGCCTCGATCCGCAGGCCCGCCACCTGATCTGGGAACGGCTGCGATCGCTGCTGGCGCGGGGCAAGACTATTCTTTTGACTACCCATTTCATGGAAGAGGCCGAGCGGCTGTGCGATCGGCTGTGCGTTATGGAGGAGGGGCGCAAGATCGCCGAAGGCCGCCCGTCCGCACTCATTGACGAGCAGATCGGCTGTGACGTGGTCGAGGTCTACGGCGGCAATCCGCATGAACTGGGTGCGCTGATCCGGCCGTACGCACAGCGCATCGAGGTGAGCGGTGAGACGCTTTTTTGCTATGCACCCGATCCGGAGCAGGTGCTGGTGCAGCTACGCGGGCGCGCGGGTCTGCGCCTTCTGCAGCGTCCCCCCAATCTCGAGGATGTGTTCTTGCGGCTAACCGGGCGCGAGATGGAGGACTGAACAGTGGGCGAACGTTATGCGGCGGCCATGCCCGCCAATGCGTGGAATTGGGTCGCGGTTTGGCGCCGCAACTATCTTGGATGGAAGAAAATCGGGCTTGCATCGGTTCTCGGCAACCTCGCCGATCCGATGATCTATCTGTTCGGCCTCGGCTTTGGCATCGGAACAATGATAGGTCCTGTTGAGGGCACTTCGTACATTGCGTTTCTCGCGGCTGGCATGGTTGCCACAAGCGCGATGGCATCGGCGACTGCTGAAACGGTTTACGGGAGTTTCGGCCGCATGGACAACCAGCGCACCTGGGAAGGAATGCTATGCACTCAGCTGACGCTCGGCGATATCTTACTCGGCGAATTGGCGTGGGCAGCCACCAAGGCCCTGATGGCGGGCACAGCAATCACTATTGTTGCCACCACGCTCGGCTACACATCGTGGCCATCCATCCTCTGCTTGCTGCCAGTCATCGCTCTCAGTGGCCTCGCCTTCGCGAGTCTAGCGATGGTCGTCACGGCGCTTGCGCCCAGTTATGAATATTTCATATTTTATAATACGCTTGTTGTAACACCCATGCTGTTCCTTTGCGGCGCGATGTTTCCGGTCAACCAATTGCCCGGCGCTTTTCAGGACGTCGCCTCCTTGTTGCCGCTCGCACATGCAATTGACCTCATTCGTCCGGCGATGCTTGGCCGTCCGGCCGGCAGCATGGGCCTGCATATCGGCGCGCTTTGCATATACACGGTTTTGCCGTTCTTCCTATCGGTTGCTCTATTTCGTCGTCGGCTGATGCGTTGACGCTACTCACCATTCGTAAAATTGATTCTTTGGGCGATACCCATCCACGCGTCGGATAGGTCAATACATGCGTTTTAAGGGACTCGATCTAAATCTCCTCGTTGTGCTGGACGCTTTGATCAGGGAGCGTAAAGTCACCGCCGCGGCCCGCAGTATTAACCTGAGTCAGCCGGCCATGAGCGCCGCCGTCGGTCGGTTACGCGCCTATTTCAGCGATGAGCTATTTACGATGAACGGCCGCGAACTCATTTTGACACCGCGCGCGGAGGGGCTCGCCACAGCAGTCCGGGAGGCATTGCTGCACATCCAGCTGTCGATTATTTCCTGGGACGCCTTTAACCCGGCCCGATCGGATCGTCGCTTCCGCATCATCCTTTCCGATTACCTCACACTCGTATTTTTTAAGAAGATCGTAAAGCGTGCTGCGCGGGAAGCTCCCGCCGTCCGCTTCGAATGTCTGCTTATTTCCGACGACCCCGAGGAGCTTCTCCGGCGCGGCGACGTTGATTTTCTGATTATGCCGGAAGTGTTCATGTCGAAACATCCTCGCGCAGCCCTGTTCGAAGATATACTCGTATGCGTAGGCTGCGGCACGAACAAGCAGCTGTCAGAGCCACTTACATTCGACCGATACTTGTCGATGGGGCAGGTTGTGCTTAAATTCGGGGACACCCGGCAGCCCTCCATCGAGGAATGGTATCTGCTCGAGAACGGTTTCGAGAGACGTATCGAGGTCGTCGTACAGGGCTTTAGCATGATCCCGCCCCTTCTATCAGGCACCAACCGCATCGGGACAATGCCCTTACGGCTGGCGCAGCATTTCGCAAAATTAACACCCCTGCGGATTGTCGAACTTCCGCCGCCACTTCCTGCCGCATTCACGGAGGCCGTCCAATGGCCTGCGCTTCACAATAATGATCCAGCAAGCCTATGGATGCGGGAAATGATGTTGCAGGAGGCATCTCGTATGATTACCCCGCCTAAGAGCACCGGACGTCTCAGTTGTCGGCCGACGACCCCTCGGTTATGAGAGGAGGCATGGATGGCGATTGGGATTGGGCGATTCCTGCATTGTCGAGAACGATGCAGGGAGAGCAGATCCTTCAGCCTGAAGAGGTGGCAGCGATGCTGCCGCTGCATGAGCTTGGCTGGGGAACCGACGGGCGAACGAATTCGGGTGCGCTCGCAACACGGTGCCTCGGTATCTAAGCGAGGGCGGGACTGTTCCGTTTCGCAAGCCTGTGCGGCCGACCGCGTTTGACGGACTGGACGATTGGCTGCGGGAGCGCTTCTTCCCCCATGGCTCGGGCTGGATGACGATCTCGACCCGCTCCAGATGCGCCGGGAACGCCTTGCGCGGTCGCGCAGCACGTCGCGGCTCGCCTGTCGGTCTTGCGGCCTCGAGCTCGGACTCAATCGCGCCGAGCCCGGTCTGGATTTCGAAGGCGAAGGCCTGCTGGGCACGTTCGAGCTTCTCGGAGCTGCGACCGAAGCGGCGCGCTCCAGCTGCTTGACGATCCCATGGAGGTCGGCGATCCTCTCCTGGGCACGCTCGTTGGGTGTCGCCATCCGGACGATCTCGGCCTTGAGTGTTTCGCTCCGGAGTTATTGCAGTTCGGCCTTCTCCGCCCCCATGGCGACGAACATCGCCTTGAGCGGGGGCCGAAGCGCTTCTCGTCATGACGCCGACAGGAGCTTATTTTGCACGGCCTGAGGCCCGCCTTTTGCGCCTGAGTCACTTCGCCACGGTCTATCCGGCCGACGTCGGACGCCGCCTCCGTTCGGCTCAAACGCGCCAGTCCATGCCTTCGAGGAGCGCCATCAGTTCGGCGGCAAGCCGGATCACGCCGTTCTCCACCCGCGGCCAGCGGAACTTGTCCTCGTCCAGCGCTTACGGTGCGGGTATGCCGGCGTCGAGCAAACAGAGAGAAGTTTGGGGCCGAACTAGGACGGCCCCGGTTACGAAGTGTTGTCCTGGTGGTTTGAGTGTCGAATCTTCAGATCGATTGCTTGGGCGACCAGCGTCCCCGCCGCGAGCGAGCCCGCAACTGCTCAGCAGAAGGGCGAAGTGAACGTGAGTGCATCCATTTCGTAAATGTGTGTCTATCCAAGCAATCGATTTCTCTAATTATCCGACGAGGAATATGAACGCGCCAGGCAGGGTGCATCATTAGGAGTATTTTCGATGGCAAAGATTATCGAGGGTGGCCCGGGTTCCGAAACACTCCTCGGCACCGAGCTTGAAGATTGGATGGAGGGTTTCCAGGGCAATGACTGGATTGACGGTCGTGGCGGCAACGACGAGATCTCGGCTGGCCAGGGCAGTGACCGAGCCATTGGCGGCGAGGGTAACGACCGCATCTTCGGCGGAGATGGCTGGGACGATCTCTCCGGCGACAACGGCCGCTTCAACGCGCGCATCTCCGGTGAGGACAATGACAGGCTCAGCGGCGGTCCCGGCCAGGATGTCCTCTACGTGGGTGACGGCCAGGATACGTTGACCGGGGGCACCGACAATGACACGTTCGTGTTCCAGTTCCACAATCCGGTGCCTGGGGTTGTCGGGTCGAAGTCGGACATTACCACTATCACCGATTTCAACCCGACGGAGGATAAGTTCGCCTTCGATGCGGTGGGCCTCTACAACGACGGTTTTGGCGCGAACTTCGTCAACAACGCCAGCATACAGTCCGGCTACCCGGTGAGCAGCTTCTACAGTGGTGCGGCCTCGGGTGCGAACGGCGAACACGTCGTGGTGATCACTGGCGAATCTTTCAACTCTGCTTCTGAAGCCGCGAGTGCGATCTCCGGCGAGCACGCCGGCGACATCATTGTCTACCAAAGCAGCTACAGCGACAGAGTCGCAACTCTGGCCTATGTCACCGCCGAGAACAACGGGCATGAGTTCGCCCACCTGGGCGGTGTGGTCACCGTGGCCGACCTAGGCCTGACCGCGTCGGACTTCACCTTCGTTTGATCCAGAAAACCCATACGGAACAGCGCCCCGCCCCCCTGGGCGGGCGCTTTCCGTCTCCGCTACTTGCGATGGGCCGGGGCGCCCGGGAGCAGTCGCAGCGTGTACAGCTTGACGAAGCCCTGCACGTCGCGCTGGTCGTACACCGAAATCTCCCTGAACGCGTGGAGGCGGAAGCCTGTTCGGGCCCTTGCGGCCGGCCACGATGACGTTGCCCTTCCAAACCTTCAGCCGGACGGTGTTGTTGTTGACCCGCTCCATTAGATGCCAAGCCAAACATATTCGGCGGGAGCACTGATCCTGAATCAGCGAGTCGGTTGCCGCTCGGGGAGCAATATAGGGAGCTGGGTCGCCAGATCCTCACGGAGACCTACGTGAGTAACCATTCCTTGAAGGATTCAGCTTTGAGACCTTTCCCTTTGACTTCCGCTATTTGGGGAATTCTGTTGATCAGCGGCGTGGTCAACGTGCTTGCGCTGATCTCGCCGCTGTTCATGCTTCAGGTCTACGACCGCGTTCTGGCAAGTGGCAGCGTATCGACGCTAGTGGGGCTCGTCGTGCTTGCTGCAGGGCTTTATGCGTTCCAATGCCTGCTCGACGTTTTGCGCGCCCGCGTGCTGCTGCGGATTGGCGAGCGTTTCGATGAACAGTTTTCCGGACGCGTTTACGATGCGATCGTTCGCCTTCCGCTTTTAACGCGCATGCCGGGCGACGGCTTGCAGCCGCTTCGCGACCTCGACAATATTCGCGGATTCTTAGGTGGAAACGGTCCGACAGCGTTCTTCGATCTGCCATGGATGCTGCTTTATCTTGCCATTTGCTTCCTCCTTCATTTCTGGATCGGCATGACGGCACTTATCGGGGCGATCGGTCTCACATCTCTGACACTTCTTACCAACACTCTCTCGCAACGGCCGATACGCGAGACCATTGCCCACGACATGGTGCGCAATGGCCTACTGCAAGCAGCGCGTTGCAATGCCGAGGTCGTGCAAGCTCTCGGTCTCGGAAAGCGGATCGCTGCCCGATGGCACAAGGCCAATGCCGAGTATCTGGCCGCCAACCGGAAAGCTGGGGACGTGGCAGGTGGGCTGGGTGGCATTGCAAAGTCGTTGCGCGTGCTGCTGCAATCGGCCATTCTTGCCGTCGGCGCGTACCTTGTCATCAGGCAGGAGGCTACGGCCGGGGTCATGATTGCCAGTTCGATCATGATGGGGCGTGCGCTGGCTCCGGTCGATCTGGCCATTTCAAGCTGGAAACCCTTCCTCATGGCGCGCCAGGGTTGGGCGCGGCTGGAGGACCTCCTGGGAAAGGTTCCTGAAACCGCTCCTGTTATGCCAATGCCTGCACCTGAACGCGAACTCCGCGTCGAAGGCGTGACAATCGTTCCGCCCGGCGAAAGGAAGCCGACCGTGACCGGCCTTGCGTTTGCCGTTCAGGCGGGAAGCGCACTCGGGATCATCGGTGCATCGGGTTCGGGCAAGTCGACACTCTCGCGCGCCATCGTCGGCGCATGGACGCCGGTCGCCGGAAAGGTTCGCATCGACAGCGCAAGCCTCGATCAATGGGACCCGGAAGCGCTAGGCCGTCATATCGGCTATTTGCCGCAAGGTGTTGAACTGTTCGACGGCACCATTGCCGAAAACATCGCTCGTTTTGAAGATAATCCTGACCCTGAGGCTATTGTCACCGCGGCGAAAGCAGCGGGCACGCACGAACTGATCCTCCGATTTGAGCACGGCTACGAAACTCCGATTGGTGAGGCCGGATCGGCACTTTCCGCCGGGCAGCGCCAGCGTATCGGTCTTGCCCGTGCTCTTTATCGAGACCCTTTCCTTGTTGTGCTGGATGAACCCAATGCCAATCTCGATGCGGAAGGCGAGGCTGCGGTCGTCAAGGCGATCGCCTCCGTGCGCGGGCGCAAGGGCATTGCGGTTGTCGTCGCCCATCGGCCGAGCGCCATCCGCGCCGTGGATTTTGTGTTGGTCATGGAAGGTGGACGGCAGCGAGCATTCGGTGCGCGTGATGAAGCGCTTTCCAAAGTCTTGAAGAGGGCAGCGATGGCACCAGGCGCTGGCGTCAAGGCCATCGAGTCTACACAGGATAACGTGGGAGAGCGCGCTGACATGGAGGATCCCGGTGGCCGGCATTCATCAGAATAATGACGTTTCCAGCTCCATTCGCCGGCACCTGGTGGCGGGCCTTCTGGCGAGCGTGATCTTTGTTGGAGGAGCCGGAGCCTGGGCGGCCTTCACGAATCTCTCCGGTGCGGTTGTCGCGTCCGGACACTTTGTCGTCGATTCCTATGTGAAGAAGGTGCAGCACCCGACCGGCGGGGTGGTGGGAGAAATCCTGGTGAGCGAAGGTGATAAAGTAAAAGCCGGCGACATCCTCATGCGGCTCGACGCCACCCAGACGCGCGCCACTCTCGCTGTAGTCACCAAGCGGCTCGATGAGCTGGCCGCCAACCTGGCACGACTCGAAGCTGAGCGTGACGATCTGGCGGAGATCGCCTTCCCGGACTGGCTGCTCGCCCGCAGAGATGTTCCGGACGTAGCTTCGGCAGTACATGGCGAGACGCGGCTGTTCGAATTCCGCAGACAATCCCGCGACGGAAGGCAGGCGCAGCTAGCGGAACGCATCACTCAATATGAGCACGAGATCGAGGGGCTCAAGGCGCAGGAAATCGCTTCTGAGAAAAGCACCGAGATTCTCCAAAAGGAAATTGCTGCCCTGAGTGGGCTGCGCGACCAAGGCATTGTCTCGGACCAACGCTTGAACAGCCTGAAGACGCAGGTTGCCACTTTCGGCGGCGAACGCGGTGAGAAGATTGCACATCAGGCACAGACGGCAGCCCGCATAGCCGAAACGCGCCTCCAGATCCTGCAGATCGATCCGGATTTCAAGACGGAAGTCGGCCAGGAGCTCAGAGAGGTTCAGGCGCAGGTTGGGGAGTATGTTGAGCGCAAGGTGGCGGCTGAACAGGAACTGCGACGGATCGATATTGTCGCGCCGCAGTCAGGCGCCATTCAACAACTCGCAGTTCATACGGTCGGAGGAGTGATCACGCCCGCCGATCCGATTATGCTAATCGTGCCGGAAGGCGACGATCTTGCGCTTGAAGCACGAATCACCCCGAAGGACATCGACCAAATCCAGCTTGGTCACAAGGCCGTGCTGCGGATGTCAGCCTTCAATCTGAGGACCACGCCGGTATTGAACGGATATGTCAGCCGGATCGCAGCCGATCTGGCGACGGACGAAAAAAACGGCGTTTCGTATTACCTGGTGCGTCTGTCGGTTCCGCATGCGGAACTGACGAAGCTCAAGGACCTGACGCTCGTGCCCGGCATGCCGGCCGAAGCGATGATCCAGACGGGCGAGCGTACGGCGCTTTCTTATTTTGTGAAGCCGCTGTCGGACCAAATCAGTCGCGCATTCCATGAGGAATGAAAGTAATCCACAGAAATATTTTGTTTGTATTCTTGTTGGTTGTTACGCATGCATGAGAGTCATAACCGTCTGAAAACACAGCCATGCTTTCCTCAGTTGGATTCCGCCTCTGACTCAGATTCGTGGTTCCGCGGTCATTTTGCCCTTCCAAGTCGCCGACCATTCAGTTCTTGGCCTCGAGCGCATTAAGATACCCATCATCGTACACAAAGGCTGGAAAAGAGTCCGGTGTCTTGAGCGATCCTAGGTCTGGAGACCTAGGGTGAGCCTGCAAGCACAGGGCTAGGACATGATTGAGCGTCTGCAATATTCGGACAGGTACATAGGAAGACAGGCAGGCGTCAAAAACGCGCTTTCAACGCGCTAAACCGATGCTACGCACCCCGAGCGTCTTGCCGCCCTCGCTCCCGCCGGTAGGAATCAATCGCGAGCAGGCTGCGACGTTCATCGGCGTAAGCTCAACGACCTTTGATGAAATGGTCCAGGACGGCCGGATGCCGCAGCCACGAATGCCGAGCAAGGGGCGCATTGTTTGGGACGTCGAGGAACTTGTATTGGCCTTTCGAAAGCTCCCTCACCGCCAAATCGGAGGAGCACCAAAGCTTGACGAAGATTCGCCGCCACTAGACAATCCTTGGGATCGAAAACCACGAACATGACGGATGAGCCCGTGAAAATCGATCTTAAGGGCGTAGTGAAGGACACTGATCGCCACGGCAATGATCGGTACTATTTTCGCGCACCGGGTCGGAAGAAGGTCCGGCTCCGTGAACCGACCGGCAGCGACGAGTTCCTCGAGGAACTGCGCTGCGCACGCGCCGAGGTCTCTTATGTTCGGCCCGGCACTCTTCCCGAGATTTGCCGGCGCCTCCCCAAGCCTTCCGAGCCAGCGAAGAAAGGCACGTTACTGTGGCTTTGCCAGGAGTATTACCGTCGGGGCGGCACGGAAATCACCCAAGACACTATGGCGCGCCGACGAGCAATTCTGGAGCGCGTATGCGAATTACCTCATCCCCTCGAAGGTGACCCGGATCCTCAGTATCCCACCAAGGGATCTCTGCCATTCGCCGGTATGAAACGGTCTCATGTTAAGGAGATCAGGGACACCAGGCTCGACGCCCTGGGCGCGGCAAACAATATCGTAAAAGCCATCAGCGCGATGTTTGAGTGGGCAAAGGACACAGAGATTCCGGGCGTCGACTCCAATCCCGCCCGCGGCATCAGACGGCTAAAGAGCGGCGACGGCTGGCACCCATGGGACGTGTCGGAGATCGTTCAATATGAGAAGCGGCATCCGCTGGGTACCGCAGCCAGACGTGCGCTCTCGATCTTCATGTTTACTGGCCTGCGGTTGTCCGACGTCGCGATCTTCGGTCGACAGCACATCACGCTCGTCTACAACGAGGAGACCGAGCAGTGGGAGAAGTGGATCAGAATTAAGCCTGGGAAGACCAGTCGTAACAAGGATGCGGTGTTGGTGGAGCTCCCGCTTCTGCCCGAACTAGAGGCGGAACTTGAGCACACGCCCTCCGACCAGATGACCTTCCTGGTCAATGAGTATGGTCGCCCGTTCTCGGAGAACGGTCTGGGCAACAAGATGCGCCAGTGGTGTGATCAAGCTGAGCTGCCGCACTGCAGTGCTCATGGAATTCGGAAGGCCGGCGCGACGATCGCCGCTGAGAACGGCGCGACGCACGAGCAGCTGAAGGCGATATATGGGTGGACTACGTACCAGCAGCCCGACCACTACATCAAGAAAGCGCGTCGCCGGAAGGTAGCGAGAGCGGCGAAATACCTGCTGGTTATCGATCGAAAAGAGAACAAAATTGTCCCACTTTCTGAGGGGGTTGAAAGAGGTGGGACAAAAATGGCAAAAAAATCCAATTAAATCAACGGCCACAAAAGCCAATGGTGGGCCCGGAGGGACTCGAACCCCCAACCAAGCGGTTATGAGCCGCCGGCTCTAACCATTGAGCTACAGGCCCCACGGCGCTGGATTAGTGTTTTTCCCTGAACCGCACAAGGCTTTCCCTGGGGCTTTCCGAGCAGACGTTCCAAGGGGCTGGCAGAGATCGCCCAAATCAGCCCATATTGATAACCTATTGCACGTCGCCCATTGGACGCCGGCCAACACTCGGTTGTCTTGGGATCGCAGATCGAGGAGATTTCATGACCAGACGTTTTTTGCCCCTGGCGATTGCCGCCGCAATCGCATTTCCGGCGATCGCGGCCGCCGCCGATGCGCCACCGCCGCCGCGTATCGTCGTCACCGGTGAAGGCGAGGCGGCGATAGCACCCGATCTGGCTCTGCTGACGCTCAGCGTCATGCGCGAAGCCAAAACGGCACGTGCGGCGCTCGATGCCAATAACGACGCCATGGCCGCGGTGATCGCTGCGATGAAATCGTCCGGCATCAAGGAGCGCGACCTGCAGACCGCGGGCATCCAGATCAACCCGCGGTATAACTACACCAACAAGCCCGACGGCAGCCAGGAGGCCGAGCTTGTCGCCTATCAGGTGACCAACACGCTGTCGGTGCGCATCCGCGACATCGACAAGACCGGCGACATTCTCGACAAGGCGGTGTCGCTCGGCGTCAACCAGGGCGGCGGCATTTCCTTCTCCAACGACGATCCGGCGGCAGCCGTCACCGAGGCCCGCAAGAAGGCCGTCGCCAATGCGATGGCCAAGGCCAAGACGCTGGCCGAAGCGGCGGGCGTCAGCATCGGCCGGGTCCTGGAAATCACCGACCAGAATTTCGCACCGCCACCGATGCCGATCAATGCCAAGGCTTTCGATGCCGCCGGCGCATCGGTCCCCGTACAGGCGGGCGAAAATTCCTACACCGCGCAGGTGACGGTGACTTTCGAACTGAAGTAGCCGTCGATCGCATGAAAAACCCCGGAGGATCGATCCTCCGGGGTTTTCGAGCCGCGCCCTTCCGTTCTGGCGGAAAGGGACTCCGCTACTCTACCGGCTGAAAGATCGCCGGCCGCAAAGCTCCGACGGGCTTAGCGATAGATGATCGGACAGCCGCGCTCGTTGGCGAATACGATCACGACGCGATCGCCATACTGGCGGCCGGCAACCTTGACCGTGCGGCGGTTGATGTCGATGATGCGGGCGCGGTGCAGGCCCATGCGTTCGGCCTTGTCGATGGCACGCTCCGGCGAACAGGACCGGCGCCAGCCGCCATGACGGCGGTGTTCGCGATAGTAACCATCATCTTCGTCGCCGGTATAGACGCCGACGCGCGGATCCTGGTTGTTGCCGAAGCCGAGATAGATGCTGTCAGCATGAGCGGGAATGGCAGCAAGCGTGCCAAGGCCGACAAGAGCCGAAAGAGCCGCCGTCTTGATGGTGTTGAACATTGTCTTCTCTCCTTGTTGAGGGTTTCCACCCGTTTTCGTCGAACCGATGCGAGGAGAATGCACCTGCCTGTCTGAATTTTTTGCGAACCGGCCATTCATCCGCCGTTCATGCGGCAAGAATGGGCCAGCCGTTTAGTCTCTGCGTTTCTGGAACCGTTCTATGCAGGGCAAATGGGGAGCGTACCGTTTGCCATGGTCCCGGTCTTCGTTACCAGAGGAAATCCTAAGGCTCGTCCGCGAGCATATGGTCGAAATAGTCGTCCGGCTCGGCAAGGTCGGTCTCGCTGGCGCTGACCCGGCCGCGCATCGAGATGCCGGCCTCGTGCACGGTCTCGTCGCTTCCCGACACCAGCCTGTGCCACCAATAGAGATCGCGGCCCTCGGCCACCAGCCGGTAAGCGCAGGTCTTGGGCAGCCAGCTGATGGTGCGCACGTTCTGCGGCGTCAGCCCGACGCAATCCGGAACACGCGCCAGCCGGTTGGCATAGTCGGAGCAGCGGCAGCTTCCAGCGTCGAACAGCCGGCAGCCGACGCTGGTCCAATAGATCTCTCCGGTGTCCTCGTCTTCGAGTTTGGACAGGCAGCATTTGCCGCAGCCGTCGCAGAGTGATTCCCACTCGGCCGGGGTCATCGCCTCGAGCGTCTTGGTTTTCCAGAACGGCTTTTCCATCGTCGGCATGTGGCCCTCGGACGCTTCAAGGTCAAGCACGGCAACCGTGCACCCTCGTCCGAACGATACGCCGGGACCATACGCCGGAATATATGCCAGGACCATACGAATGACATGAAGTCGCCTTCAAAACGCCGGTCAATCGCCCTGTGCCACAGCTAGAACCTACAAACAGGAACCAAACATGGTTGCTGAAAGTTTGGGCGGGGATGGGACGCCACAAGGAGTGTTTATGATGAAACGCCAACCACGGATTCTGGCAGGCACGGCGCTTGGCCTGTTGATGGCGTCCGCGCCGTTAGGCGCGTTCCCGCTGCAAGGCAATGCCGCGTTCGGCCCCGTGCAACGCACCGCAGCGCCGCTCATCCCAGTGCAATCGAGTTGCGCCGAGGGCGAGTCGGCGGAGGCCTGCGCGCAAAGCCAGCAGGCAGAGCAGCCCAGAAAGAAGAAGCGCGACCAGCAGCAAACGGAATCCGCTCCGGCCGAGCAGGCGGCTCCAGCCGAGTCCGAGCAACCCCGCAAGAAGCGGCGCAATCAGCAGCAGCAAACAGAATCCGCTCCCACCGAGCAGATCGCTCCGGCCGAGACCGAGCAACCCCGCAAGAAGCGGCGCAATCAGCAGCAGCAAACAGAATCCGCTCCGGCCGAGCAGATCGCTCCGGCCGAGACCGAGCAACCCCGCAAGAAGCGGCGCAACCAACAGCAGCAAACGGAATCTGCTCCGGCCGAGCAGATCGCTCCGGCCGAGACCGAGCAACCCCGCAAGAAGCGGCGCAACCAACAGCAGCAAACGGAATCTGCTCCCACCGAGCAGATCGCTCCGGCCGAGACCGAACAGCCCCGCAAGAAGCGGCGCAATCAGCAGCTGATCGAAGCGGCCCCATCGGAACAACCGGCCGAGCAGGCAGCGCCGGCAAACGACAACCAGCCCAACGTCAATCCGCGCAAGAAGAAGCAAAAACAGAACCAGCAGATCGAGGCCGCCCCGGCAGAACAGGCTCCGACTGTCGAGCCGGGACAAAAGCCGGGCAAGCGCAAGAAGCCTGCTGAATTGACCGGACCCGCCACGGAGCCGGAAGGCCAGCCGGCGCCGACCAATAAGGAAGCGACCCCACAGGCCCAACCGGCTCCGAACGAGCAGCAGGCCGCTCCCGTCCAGGGCGAACAGCCCCAGGACAAGATCAAGAAACGTGGCAAGAGGCCTGTCGGCGAACAGCCGGTGACAGGAGAGCAACAGCCCTCGACCGGCGAACAGCCTTCGACTGGCCAGGCCGCGCCGGTCCAGGGTGAAAATCCGGTCCAGGGTGAAGCCCAGGCCAATCCGAACGAGGCACCTGTTCTGGACAGCCAGAAGGATGTCTTGCGCAAGCGCAAGGGTGGCAAGGAGCGCGGCCAAAATGCCGGTAAGCAGCAGGGCAACCAGCCCGCCCAGCAGGGCGAGAACCAGGTGGAAGCCCCGAAGCCGGCTCCGGTCGAGGAGGGACCGCCACCTACCGACGACAAGGCGGCCCAGCAGGCGATCAAGCCTGAAAAGATCGTTCCGGTGACCGAGGAAAAGGGCAAGCGTGTCGAGCGTGCGCCCGACATCGAGGATGTTCGCCGCCGTCCGCGTCCCCAGGGTGCCAACGTCGTCAGGGAATTCGGCGACCGCGTCATCCTCCAGTTCAACAACCAGACGTTCGTCGAAAGCAGCGATGCCCCGCGCATGCATCGTGGCGCCAGGAATGTCTATTATGAGGATCTGTCGGGCGATCGCACCCGGGAAATCGTCGAGCGTGACAATGGTGTCCGGATCGTCACTATCCGCAACCGCTACGGCGACGTCATCCAGCGTTCACGCATCGCGCCCGACGGCCGCGAATATGTGCTGAGCTATGTCGACGAGCGGAACTATGACTATGATGCAGATTGGCGCGACCCGGGCGACGACCTGCCGCCGATGCGCCTTACCATCCCGCAGGAGGAATACATTCTGGATTCCGAAGAGGTCGAGGATCCGGACGACTACTACACCTTCCTCGAACGGCCGCCGGTCGAGAGGGTCCAGCGCCTCTATTCGATCGACGAGGTCAAGCGCTCGGCCCGCGTGCGCGACATCGCCCGCCGCATCGACCTCGACACGCTCAACTTCGAATTCGGTTCGGCCTCGATTTCCGACACCGAAGTCCAGAAGCTGGAGGGTGTTGCCAACGCCATGGACAAGCTGCTGAAGAAAAACCCGGCCGAGAGCTTCCTGATCGAGGGCCATACCGACGCTGTCGGCACACCGGAAGCGAACCTTGCTCTGTCCGACCGCCGCGCCGAGGCGGTCGCCGAAGCCTTGACCAACGCGTTTGGCATCCCGCCGGAGAACCTGACGACGCAGGGCTATGGCGAGGAGTATCTCAAGGTCAACACGTCGGGACCCAACCGCGAGAACCGCCGCGTCGCCATCCGCCGGATTACCCCGCTGGTGGCGCCGGTGGCCAGCGCCCAATAAACCGGAATGTGAACCGCGCGGTTTGATCAACTATTGAATCGCGCGGTCATCAATCTTGAAACGTGTGGTTACCAATCCCAGATTCTGGACAGGGCGTTCCCTGCCCTGTCCCGACTCCAGCGGGACACACGAGCCCCGCCGGTTCCCCTCCCCGGCGGGGTTTCGTTTTTTTGCAACCTTGCAAACCGCCGCAGCCTGCCCGAAATACGGCACTCCGACAACGGAGCCCGAATCGCCGCATGAAGCGCCTCGAACTTGCCATCGAATCGATCATTCTCGCCTCGCGCTGGCTGCTGGTCGCCTTCTATCTCGGACTGGGCGCGGCGCTTGCCATCTATGCCGTGTCCTTCGGCAAGAAGCTGTTCGAGTTCGTTCCCGTCGCCTTCACGCTCGATGACACCGACACCATCCTGAAAATGCTCGGCCTCATCGATGCCGCGCTGGTCGCCTCACTGGTGGTGATGGTGATCATCTCGGGCTACGAAAACTTCGTCAGCCGCTTCGATGAAAATGACGGCAAGGTGCATTGGCTGGGCACGATCGATGTCGGCTCGCTGAAGGTCAAGGTCGCCTCGACAATCGTAGCGATCTCCTCGATCCACCTCTTGCAGGTGTTCCTGAACTCGGTTTCCTATACGACCGACCAGTTGACGTGGCTGACCATCATCCACTTGGCCTTCGTCGCCTCGGCATTCATGCTTGCTTATATCGACCGGCTGATGGGCCTGGGCAAAGCAAAGAAAACCGGGGAGTGAGTACGCGTCTATGCCGGTCTTTTAAGAGATGCCTCTGTAGCGAGATACTTTCCGTCAGTAGATAGCTTTGATTTTGGTATCCGTCCGGCCGAACACCTCGTCCGGCACAAAAAAGTCACCGGCGAGCGGGCCTGTCGCACCCGGCGCATAAGCCGAGAAATCGCTGACGCCCTCCGCACGCAGCACTTCTTCGTCGATGTAGAAATTGCCGGTTGCCTCGCGCGAGGGCCTGACCAGGATAGCGTGTGCGGCATCGGCCATGATGTCGGGCGAACGGCTCATCGCCGCCACCGTCGCTCCGCCCAGGAGGTTGCGCACCGCCGCCGTGTCGATGGTTGAGATCGGCCATAGCGAATTGACCGCGATGCCATCCCTGGCAAACTCGGCGCTCATCCCCAGCGTGCACATCGACATGCCGAACTTAGCCATCGTATAGGCGACATGGTTCTTGAACCATTTGGCCTTCATGTCGAGCGGCGGTGCCAGATTCAAGATGTGAGGATTTTCCGCCAACCTCAAGTGCGGAATGCACACTTTGGAGACGAGAAAAGTGCCGCGCGTGTTGATCTGGTGCATCAGATCGTAGCGCTTCATATCAGTCTCCAGCGTGCCGGTGAGTTGGATGGCGCTGGCGTTGTTGATGCAGATATCGATGCCGCCGAACCTCTCCACGGTCTTGGCGACGGCTTCGGCGACCTGTGCTTCATCCCGGATGTCGCACAACACCGGCAGCGCCTTGCCGCCGGCCTGCTCGATCTCTTGCGCCGCCGTGTATATCGTCCCGGGCAGCTTCGGATGCGGCTCGGCGGTCTTGGCCGCGATCGTCACATTGGCGCCGTCGCGCGCGGCGCGCAGCGCAATCGCCAGCCCGATGCCGCGCGACCCGCCGGAGATGAAAAGCGTCTTTCCCTTGAGCGACATCCTTGCGCCTCCCTGCAACATGAAAAACACGATCCTTGCGCGGCTGAGAACCGCCGCGCAAGGCCCAACACACCGGATGCGGGTTACGCTGCGTCGGCCTTGAGACAATCCGAGCTAAACCAGCACCAAGCCCTGCCGCATGGCGATGGCGATCGCATCGGTGCGGTTGGCGGCACCGAGCTTCGTCAGGATCGCAGCGACGTGGAACTTCGCCGTGTGCACGGAGATGTTCAGCCGGCGCGCAATAACCTTGTTGGGCGCGCCTTCTGTCAGCAGCGCCAGCACCTCGCTTTCGCGCGGCGAAAGCGTCGGCCGAACGATTTGCTCGTCGGTCGGTTCGTCTTCGAACCGGTCGCTGTCATGGAAGGTCAAATCGTGATGCCGTTCGGATAGAGCATGGCTGTCGCGCGAAATCCGGTAGCCCGCCGCCGCCAGCCGCGCGGCCGCGGCGATCAGCAACTCGTCCGCTTGCACCGGCAGCACGGCAAACACTGTATCGGCCGGCAGCTCCCGGGCCGCTCGCGACGATAGCAGCACCCGAGGCATAGCCGCGTCGAAGAGACTGTCTTGTACCCCATGATCATCGACGATGGCGACATCCGCCGCCTCACGCCCGTCGACTTCGCCCGCCAGAACCGGCCGCAGATCATCGGTCGCGGCGAGAGCCGCGGACAGACTTCGTGCGCGCTCGGCGTCACCGAGCGCGATCAGCACTGTCAGCCGTCTGCCAGCGACCTCACCGCTTACCATCTATCCCTCAGCTCAGTGGCTTTTCACCGATGGTCAGGGAAACCTCGCGATTCTCGCCGCCGCGCACCACGCCGAGTGTCACCAAGGCACCGGCGCTGTCCGGCCCGAGCTTGCGGATCAGCTCGCGCGGGCCATGCACCGTCTCTGCGTTCCACGACACGATAATGTCGCCGAGGCTGAGACCGGCTGCCTTCGCCGGCCCGTTATCGTCGAGGCTCATCACCATGGCGCCCTGTGTATCACCATTGCGGACCGGATGCAGGCCGGCGCCAAGATAGCCACGCGCCACATGACCCTTCTCGCGCAGCGTCGTGACTGCCCGTTCGATCGTTTCGTAAGGCATGACCAGCGCCCGCCGGCGTGGCCCGAACAGCAGCATGCCGATCAGTCCGCCCTTGGCGTCGAGTACAGGGCCGCCCTCGAAACGGCCGCCGGCATTGACGGCAAGATTGATGCGCCGGTCGATGGTGCCGCCGCGCATCGAACGCCAAGCCGGGCCGACCTCGCCGACCGTGCCGAAGGTAGCGAGCGAGGTGCCGTCGCTATTGCCCGCTACGACTGCCAGGTTGCCCGGCCGCACCGCATCCGCCTTTATCAGTGACGGGGCGCTCGGCGCGCCGGCCGGTTTCAAAACGGCCGTGCCGGTGGACGGGTCGCGGCCGACCAGTTCCGCCTTGACGACTTCGCCCGAAGAAAACGTCAGCTCGATCTCCTCGCCGGCCTCGACCGCCTCCTCGGCAGTGACGAAATAGCCGTCCCGCCAGTGGAAAGCAGTTGACGTCCGGTGGTGCGTCGCGAAGCTGGCCGTCGCTGGTGCCGTGGCTGCCGCGATGTCGGCAATGGCGTCGGAAAACGTGCTCAGATTGAAATCGCTCATGATTTGTCTCCTGGGTTCTTCGTGACCCAGATATCGCCCGGCAGGGCGTTGGCGGATACTCGCCTGACGGCTAGTTGGGCATTTGACTGGCCATCTGGTCAGGTCGCGGCCGGTCCGGCAGCTCCGCACATATAGGCATTGTTCATCTTGTTCAAAACGGAGCCCTCAGATGGCCCTGCCCGCCCAGCAATTGCAATATGACGATAGCCTTCTCGATGCCTATTCGGCGACGGTCGCCGATGCCGTCGACCGCATCGGGCCCGCCGTCTGCCGCATCGAGCGCATCGGTGGCCCGGGCGGCCATGGCTCCGGCTTCGTCATCGCGCAGGACGGGCTGGTCGTCACCAACTTCCACGTCGTCGGCGATGCGCGCAGCGTGCGCGTGTCAATGCCGGACGGCGCCTCCAGGGAAGGCCGCGTGCTGGGCCGCGATCCCGACACCGACATTGCGCTGGTGCGCGCCGACGGCAACTTTGCCGACGTTGCGCCGCTTGGCGATTCCAAGCGTTTGAGGCGCGGCCAGATTGCAATTGCCATCGGCAATCCGCTCGGCTTCGAATGGACCGTCACCACTGGCGTCGTCTCGGCACTCGGCCGCTCGATGCGTGCCTCCACCGGCCGGCTCATCGACGACGTCATCCAGACCGACGCCGCGCTCAACCCTGGCAATTCCGGCGGACCGCTGGTGTCCTCGGCCGGCGAGGTGATCGGCGTTAACACCGCGATGATCCATGGTGCGCAAGGCATCGCTTTCGCGGTTGCCTCCAACACGGCCAATTTCGTCATCTCGGAAATCATCCGTTTCGGCCGCGTGCGCCGTGCCTTCATCGGCGTTTCCGCCGACACCACCAACCTGCCGCGCCGCGCAGCCCTTTTGTCGCAAGTATCGAGCAGCACGGCGGTGCGCCTGCGCACCGTCGAAAAGAACAGCCCGGCAGCCAAAGCTGGCCTCAGGGAAGGCGACATTATTGCCGCCATCGACGGCCGCCCGGTCACCGGCGTCGACGATCTGGTGCGCATGCTCGACGCCGAGCGCATCAGCCGCGAGACACTGTGCACCGTGGTGCGCCGCTCCGGCATTACGCAGGTCACGGTGATGCCGTTGGCGCGGGCGAGTTAGCGCGCCGCAGCACCCTGCGCATATTGCGCCAGGAATTCTGAGCTCGGCGGGATCGGCCTGATCACGTCGATCAGCACGCCGTTGGGATCCCTGGTGATGAAATGGCGCTGGCCGAAGGGTTCGTCGCGCAGCGTTCGCAGGATCGGCAGGCCAGCGGCGGTGATCCGTTCATAGACGGCATCCGGATCCCTGACCTCGAAATTGATCAGCAGGCCAGATGTGCGGCCCCGCCCTTCCTCCGGGATCGTCTCATGATCGCCCTGGACGATGCCGAGGTTGACGCGGCGGTCTACGGCTGAGCGCAGATGTACGTACCAGTCGGCCTCAAACAGCGGCTTGAAGCCGAAATGCGCAACATAAAAGGCTGCCGTGCCGGCAACGTCGCTCGTCATCAGCACCGGATAATAGCTCGTCGTCCTCATCTTTCCTTCTCCCGGCGAATAACATACAGTCTGCATGTAAATGGTATTAACATACAGGCTGCATGTATGCAACAGGGATCCGCTCGTCGCTCCAACCGTGATCGCACCGAGGCGACACGCGCCGAGCTCATCGCCGCGGCTCGCAAACTGTTCACCGACAAATCCTATGCCGAGACCGGCACACCCGAGATCGTCGCCGCTGCCGGCGTCACGCGCGGCGCGCTCTATCATCACTTTGCCGACAAGCAGGCGTTGTTTGCCGCTGTGGTCGAACAGGAGGCGCAAGCCGTCTCGGAAGAGATCGAACGCGCGTCGCCGCCTTCGTTATTTGCCCGCGATGCGCTGATTGCCGGCTCGGATGCCTATCTGGCTGCCATGCGTGTGCCCGGCCGTACGCGGCTCTTGCTGCTTGATGGCCCGGCCGTGCTCGGCCGCGCCGCCATGGATGCGATTGACAACCGCCATGGCAACCGTTCGCTGCGCGAGGGCCTTGTTGCCGCGATGCGCTCGCATTCCATGACGAGACTGCCTGTAGAAGCACTGACCGCTTTGCTCGCCGCCGCCTTCGACCGCGCAGCACTCGCCATTGAAGCTGGAGCATCGATCGAGGACCATCGCGCCGTTCTCATGGCGCTGATCGACGGCCTGTCTCCGGCTCCTCCGCAGGCACCTCACCCGGCTCGAACTCGTTGAAGCAGCCGAGCTGGCGCTTGAACTGGTCGATCAGCCAGGCGGCCGCCGGTTTTGGGCTGCGATCGGCGCGGTGCATGGCATAGAGCGGCGAGCGGACTTCGCTGTAAGGCTCGAGATCGAGTTCGACGAGCCGGCCGTTCGCCAGATCATCGGCAATCAGCCATCGCGGCAGCCCGCCCCAGCCCAGCCCTTCGCGCATCAGCACGTGCTTGGTGCGCACATCGGTCAGCCGCCAGGTGCGGTAGGCGAAGACGCCATAGTCACGCCCGCGCGTACGCTCGGACTGATCCGAGACGACCAGTTGGATATGTTCGCGGACATCCTCTAGCGCCACTGGTCTCGGCAGCAGCGCGAGCGGGTGATCAGGCGCTGCGGCTGGCACCAGGGAGATGAAGCCGATGCGAAGCAGATTAACGTCCGTCTCACCCAGAAGCCCCCCGATGCCGAGATCGGCCTGTCCGCCGACAACATGATCGAGGATCAGGCCAAGCGAGCCGATATGCAGACGCAGCGTCACGGCCGGGAACTGCGCCTCGAATGCCTTTAGCACCCGAACCAGCACCGGCGACGGTAGCGTCACGTCGACCGACAGCGTAACTTCGGCCTCCAATCCCTGCCGGTATCCGTCGACACGCGAGCGGATGCGTTGCAGCACGCCGACCATACGCCGCGCATCTTCCAGCGTCGCCTTGCCGACATCGGTCAGTTGCGGTTCACGCGTGCCCTCGCGCTCGAACAGCTTCAGCCCGAGCTGCGCTTCGAGATTGGCGATGGCGTAGCTGATCACCGATTGCGCGCGGTTCAATTTGCGCCCGGCGGCCGAGAAGCTGCCGGTCTCGGCCACCGCAACCAGTATCTGCAGTTGGTCAAGCGTCGGGTTCGGTTGCATCGTTCAATCCACAATTTAGATGGATAATATACAAAATATACCAGTTTTTCAAATGGGTCTGCGCACACATATTTGCCGGGAGATTTTGATCCAACCTGGAGACCCCATTATGTCCATCCTTCTTGTCACATCCAGCCCGCGCGGCGCGGCCTCACACTCGACCCGTATTGCTACGGAATTCGCTGAAAAGCTTGTTGCCGCCGATCCGTCGAACACGCTTGTCGTGCGCGACCTCGTCGCCAATCCGTTGCCGCACATCGATGCCGATTATGCGACTGGCATCTACACGCCGGCCGAAGCGCGCACCCAGCGCCAGGCTGAAGTCGTTGGCGTTTCCGATGTCGTGCTGGATGAACTATTCGCCGCCGATACGGTGATTCTCGCCACCGGCTTCATCAACTTCAACATCTCCTCGACGCTGAAGTCCTGGGTCGATCACGTCGCCCGTTCCGGCAGGAGCTTTGCCTATGGCGAGAACGGCCCTAAGGGCCTCGTCACCGGCAAAAAGGTCTATGTCGTGCTGGCTTCGGGCGGCATCTATTCCGAAGGTGCGGCCGTGCAGTTCGATCACGCCATTCCCTACCTGCGCAGCGTGCTCGGCTTCCTCGGCATGACCGATGTCGAGGTCATCCGCATCGAAGGAGTCGGGATGGGCGCCGATGCGGTGGCAGCAGCGCTGGCCAGGGCCTCGGCCAAGGTCGACGCCATTGTGGCCGCGACCGGTGATGCCGAGCGCGTTGCCACCGCGGCGTAAAGCGTCAGCATCGTCTGAATTGTACAAGGGCAGGCGCCCGGCGCCTGCCCTTGTTTTTCGTTAGCGACAGCTTGTGGTGGGCCACACAACCGCCATTGGTTATTCCGCTTGTCTGCGCTATCGGTCGCGGATGTTCCTGTCTGTTGCCACAACGCACCGTCCGGCCACCGATCTCGGTTTCTTGCTGCACAAGCATCCGGATCGTCTGCACGAGACCGACCTGTCTTTCGGCAAGGCGTGGCTGTTCTATCCCGAGGCAACCGAAGAGCGTTGCGAGGCTGCACTCCTGCTCGACGTCGACCCGGTGGGACTGGTGCGAGGCAAAGGCCAGGCAGAAGGCTTGCTCGACCAATATGTGAACGACCGGCCTTACGCTGCATCATCCTTCCTGTCGGTGGCGCTGAACAAAATGCTGCGGACGGCGAGGACCGGTATATCGAAGGAGCGCCAGGAACTAGCCGACAGCGGTTCGAATCCTTGGGCTGGACAGTCGATCTGACGCCAATCGAAGGAGTCGGGGGTGCTGCAGGCGAGCCCCGATATGGCCATCTGAAGCTGACCGGCACCGGCCGGCTCAGCGCCTTGTTGAATCACCTCTATGTGCTGATCCCGGTGATGGACGATGCCAAGCACTACTGGGTCGGCGAAGCTGAGATCGACAAGCTGCTGTCCAAGGGAGAGGGGTGGCTGGAAAACCAACCGGCCAAAGACCTGATCGTGCGCCGCTATCTTGGCAATCGCAGGGCTTTGGCCCGCATCGCCCTGGAGCGGCTGGCTCCCGAGACGGCTGGCGAGGCACAACCTGCCGAGCTGCGCGTTACACCCGAGGAAGTGCTGGAGACGCCGATCCGGCTCAACGATCTGCGCATGGAAGCTGTGGTCCAGGCCATTCAGGCGACGGGGTCAACCTCGATTGCAGATTTGGGATGCGGCGAAGGCAAGCTGCTCGGTCGGCTCGTGCGCGAGCGATGGGTGCATAAGCTGTTCGGGCTGGATCCGGCGGCACGCGAACTGGAATGGGCTGCAAAGCGTCTCAAGCTGAACGAATTAGGCGGGCCACCCGAGGGCCGGGTCACGCTGCTGCATGGATCGCTGACCTACCGGGACAGCCGTTGGGCCGCAGCCGACGTCGCCGTTCTGGTCGAGGTCATCGAGCATCTCGACGAGGACAGGCTGCCCCTGGTCGAACGCATCGTTTTCGGTGAGACGGCGCCCAAATCCGTCATCGTGACCACTCCGAATGCGGACTACAACGCTCTGTTTCCAAGACTGGACCCCGGCGCATTTCGCCATCCCGATCACCGTTTCGAATGGAGCCGGGCTCAGTTCCAAGCCTGGGCGGCCAAAATCGGCGAGATCTATGGCTATTCGGCCACCTTCAGCGGTATCGGAGCCGAGGACCCGACCCTCGGCGCCCCCACACAGATGGCGGTGTTCACTCGATGAGAGAACCCGACAAGACCAACCTCACCATTCCTGACTTCGCCCTCGTCGTGCTGATCGGCTCGACCGGATCGGGCAAGTCGACTTTCGCCGCCAAGCATTTCCTGGCGACCGAGATCATCTCCTCGGACCAGTGCCGGGCGCTGATCTCCGACGACGAAACCGACCAGGATGTCTCTGCGGATGCCTTCGATCTGGTTCGCGAGATAGCCGGCAAGCGGCTTAAACACCGCAGGCTGGCCGTCATCGACGCCACCAATGTGCGAGCCGCCGACCGCAAGGCCTGGATTGAACTGGCGCGCAAGTGGCACGCTTTGCCCGTCGCCGTGGTCCTCGATCCAGGCGTCGAGGTGTGCGTCGCCCGCAATGCGGTGCGAGCCGACCGGCCGTTTGGCGCCGGGGTCGCCCAGCGCATGACAACCGAGATCCGCAAAGGTCTTGGCGGCCTGCAACGCGAGGGCTTCCGCCAGGTCTGGAAGCTTACCAGCGAGGCCAGCATCGACGCGGCCGAGGTGTCGCGACAGCCGCTGTGGACCGATAAGCGCGACGACCATGGCCCGTTTGATATCATTGGCGACATCCACGGCTGTTTGGATGAGCTTCATATCCTGCTCGCTCGATTGGGCTACAGCATCGTCTGGTCTGAGCATCAGGGCGACCGAACGGTCACCGTGGTTCCACCAGAGGGCCGCAAGATCGTCTTTGTCGGCGACCTCGTCGATCGCGGCCCCAACTCGCCCGACGTACTGCGCATCGCCATGAGCATGGTCGCGGCTGGAACGGCTTACTGTGTCCAGGGCAACCATGAACGCAAACTCAGCCGCTGGCTAGAAGGCCGCAAGGTCACGGTCGCCCACGGCCTCCAGCAGACTATCGATCAGCTAAGTGCACAGGACCGAGGCCTGCGCGAGGCGCTGCCGGCCTTTCTCGACGGCCTGCGCAGCCATGTCTGGCTCGATAGCGGAGGTCTCGCCGTCGCCCATGCCGGCCTCAAGGAAGAGATGATCGGACGCGGTTCCGGCGCCGTGCGCGAGTTCGCTCTGTACGGCGAGACCACAGGCGAGACCGACGAGTTCGGGCTGCCCGTCCGCGCCGACTGGGCTGCGGCCTATCGTGGCAAGACGGCCATTATCTATGGACATACGCCTACGCTATCGGCCGAATGGGTCAACAACACCCTGTGCATCGACACCGGATGCGTATTCGGCGGCAAGCTGACGGCCTTGCGCTGGCCGGAAGGCGAACTGGTCGAGGTGCCGGCAATCCAGACCTGGTCGGAGCCGATACGTCCGCTGGGCGGGCTCGGTCAGGACAAATCGGCGCAGGCCGACGCCGACGGCGTGCTCGATTATCAGGACGTCTCCGGGCGCCGTTGGATCGAGACCGGACTGAGGGGCCGGATTGTCGTGGCCGAGGAGAACGCGTCGGCAGCACTGGAGGTGATGAGCCGCTTCGCGCTCTCGCCGCAATGGCTGGTCTATCTGCCGCCGACCATGTCGCCGTCCGAGACCAGCAGCCAGGACGGCTGGCTGGAACGTCCGGAGGATGCCTTCGCTTATTTCCGCGAGCGTGGCGTTGCCCAGGTCGTGTGCGAGGAGAAGCACATGGGTTCGCGGGCAGTGATCGCGCTCTGCCGGAACGCGCAGGCGGCACGCAGCCGCTTCGGGATCCCGGGCGGCGAAACCGGCGCAATCTGGACCCGCACCGGACGCTCCTTTTTCAACGACAGTGCCATGACGGAGGACCTGCTCGCCCGTCTTCGCACCGAGGTCGACGCGGCGGACCTGTGGAAAGAATTGAACAGCGACTGGCTGCTGCTGGACGCCGAGATAATGCCTTGGTCGGCCAAGGCCGGCAGTCTGATCGAAAGCCAATATGCGCCGGTGGCGATATCTTCTGCCGCCGGATTCAAAGCCAGCCGTGAGGCGCTGGCCCGTGCGATGGCGCGCGGCGTCGATGCAGCCGGCCTGAACGCACGCCTTGAAGACCGTGCCGCCCGCGCAGCCAAATACGCCACCGCCTGGGCGCCCTACGTATGGCCAGTTTCGGGCGTCGAGGACCTTAAGGCCGCGCCTTTCCACCTGCTGGCCAGCGAGGGCCGTGTCTGGTTTGACCAGGACCATGTCTGGCACATGTCGCTCGCGGACCGTCTGGCTGCCCGTGGCGGCGTGGTCACGCCGACTCCATGGCGTATGGTTGATCTGGCCAACGGCAGCGCGTGTGCCGAGGCCGTCGCCTGGTGGGAAGCACTGACTGGCTCGGGCGGCGAAGGCATGGTGGTCAAACCACGCGACTTCGTCAGCCGTGGCAAGAAGGGGCTCATCCAGCCGGCGCTGAAGGTCCGCGGCCCGGAATATTTGCGCATCATCTATGGTCCCGAATATGACGCGCCCGACAATCTCTTCCGCCTCCGAGAACGCGGCCTGGCCGGCAAGCGCAGCCTGGCGCTCAGAGAATTCGCGCTTGGTCACGAAGCGCTAACGCGATTTGTCGCCAGGCAGCCGCTTCGCCGGGTTCACGAGTGTGTCTTCGCCGTGCTGGCGTTGGAAAGCGAGCCAATCGACCCAAGGCTGTAGTAGCCGATCTACCCGAAGATCTTCTCGCCTTGCTCATCGACCAGCTGGATGCCCTTTTTGATTGAGATGTCGACAGCGTCATCAAGCCCGGCGAAGCGGTCGGCGCGGATGAATTTGTGCTCCTTCATCACGCCGTCGATCTCCTTAGAAACTACGCCGCAGGTCTGGTACTGGCCCTCCGCCTTGTAGGGAGTGGCGCTGATCAAAAATCCCTTGTGCTCGATCTGCTTTGCCGGCGCCGCTGTCTTTGGCTCGGCGGCTTCGTTGCCTCCGCCGAAAAGACGCTTCAGAAAAGACATGGGGTATCCTCCAACGGCAATCATCCTGCATCACATAGCGCGGTGCAGGATGATTTTCAGTACCGGTCCTTGGCCGAGCGGGCAAGGGCCGCAGCTGGCTTGGCAGCCAGAGGTCAGTCGCGCGACAACGCTTCCAAGGCCTCCGCGGCAGCTTCCAATATGCTGATTGCCTCGGCCTGCTTTGCTTCAGGCGCATCGACGATTTCGCCGAGCGCGGCGCGCAGCCGGTGGCGCACGGCGCGAAACTCGTCGCGCTTTTCCGAGCGGCCGCGGCCGCGCCGGCCACCGTCGCCGTCATCGTTCCAGCCGAACCAGTCGCGCGCCTTAGCCATCTTGCGGCCGAAGCGCTCGAGATGGTCGAGCACGTGGTCGATCATCTCGCGATTTTCGTTGAGGTGCGCCTGCCCTGCCTCGGTGATCGAAAACACCTTCTTGTTGCCTTCCGCCGCAGAAACGGCGTAGCCGGCCTCTTCCAGGAAGGTCAGCGTCGGATAGACCACGCCGGGGCTCGGGCTGTAGACGCCGCTGGTGCGCTCCTCCAGCGCCTTGATGATATCGTATCCGTGCCGCGGCGCCTCGGCCAGCAGCGACAGCGTAATCAGCTTGAGGTCGCCGTCGGCCAGCATGCGCCCGGCGCGGAACATGTCGCCCGGTCCGCCGCGTCCGCCGCCTCTCATGCCATGCCCGAACGGGCCGAAGCCGCCGCGCCCACCGAACTTGCCGGCCATATGCATGAAAACACGTTCGGCGTGCTCGCCAAAACGATGATGCCCGAAATGGTTGCCTTTGTGCATTGTCTGCTCCTTGAGTTATGCCTTACGATATATCTCAACTAGATACCCATAGCGACCGAGTCAAGATATATCTTACGATGTATCTGAAGATAGCGCCCGGCAGGTTTGATTTTCGCCGGCAAGGGGCTAGGAAGCGCGCGACGGGCCGAAGGCAACTCCGCGTAGCAAGCTGCCTCCGACGCTGCTGCTGGTGCTGCCGGCGGTGCGCCGCATCGTTAGCTGGGTTTTCGAGCCTGTGGCTCGATAGCCGGCCATGCGAAGGCTTGGAAACAATCTCCGGGCCTTTGCCACACTGTTACCAGCGGCCCTTGCGCCGGTTCCAGGCATAGAGCAGATCGGCGAAACGATTATAGGCATAGCGTGTCAACGGCAGTGCGGCGGGATTGCCGAACAGCGTCGCCAGCCAGCCTTCGCCGGGCGTCGCCCGCCAAACGGCAATGGCGACATCGGCGCCGGCCAGCAGATTGCGGCTCGCATCCGTCGCATGCAGCCGGCGCCGGATATCCTCCAGCCCGATGCCGTATCCGGCCAGTGCCGCCGGTTCGGCATTGATGTCGCGAAATTCGATCCGCCCGGCCTTGACCGCCTCGATCAGCCGCCGCTTCTGCCGGCTGATACCGGCATCACAGACCGGACAGCGCGTATTATACCAGACGGTCAGCAGCGGCTTGCTCATGTTTCGAAACGGCACCAGAGGGACGCGCACCGACTATTCGGCAAACGCCATTGCGCCGCAACGCAACACGAAACCCGCGAAATGGCCGGCCAGGCCTGGAGCGCAACTTACCCGAGCGAGGTGATGATCTCGCGATAGGCATCCTCCGGGAAAGCCTTGAGCGTCCGCGTCCTGACGTTTCCGCCCGCCGCCAGCATCAGCGAGAAGCGAGCCAGGACGGCATCGTCGGGCGCTTCGAGCACGGCCACCATGTCGCAATCCCCCATGGTGAGATAAAATGCCTTGAAGGACCCGCCCATGTCGCCCAGCAGTTTCTTGGCGGCATCGAGCCGCTTCGGCGACTCGCGCACATTTTTGGCGCCTTGCTCCGTCCAGTTGATCAGCACGATGTAAGTTGTCATGGCACACCTCCCTCCGGTGCCGCGGAGCACGGCGTCCAACCGCCGGGGCGGGCATCCGGGTTTGTCGCCCAGAGAATGCGTCCGTCACGGAATTATCCTCTCGTAGGGCACGACCCGCAAGAGCTGCGCGTCCAATCGTGATCGCCTATGCCAAAACGGAAAAGGGCGCCACCGGCGCCCTTGAAACTGCTTATCCGTCACCCGGCCTCAGCTGTCGAGGAAGCTTCTGAGCTTGCGCGACCGGCTCGGGTGCTTGAGCTTGCGCAGCGCCTTGGCTTCGATCTGGCGGATGCGCTCGCGGGTGACCGAGAACTGCTGGCCGACTTCCTCCAGCGTGTGGTCGGTGTTCATGCCGATGCCGAAGCGCATTCTGAGCACGCGCTCTTCGCGCGGCGTCAGCGAGGCCAATACGCGCGTCGTCGTCTCGCGCAAATTGGCCTGGATCGCCGCGTCGATCGGCAGGATCGCCATCTTGTCCTCGATGAAGTCGCCCAGATGCGAATCCTCCTCGTCGCCGACCGGCGTTTCGAGCGAGATCGGCTCCTTGGCGATCTTCAGCACCTTGCGCACTTTTTCCAGCGGCATGGCGAGCTTTTCCGCCAGTTCTTCCGGCGTCGGCTCACGGCCGATCTCATGCAGCATCTGGCGCGAGGTGCGCACGATCTTGTTGATCGTTTCGATCATGTGCACCGGAATGCGGATGGTGCGCGCCTGGTCGGCGATCGAACGGGTGATCGCCTGCCGGATCCACCATGTCGCGTAGGTCGAGAACTTGTAGCCGCGGCGGTATTCGAATTTGTCGACCGCCTTCATCAGGCCGATATTGCCTTCCTGGATCAAGTCGAGGAACTGCAGGCCGCGATTTGTGTATTTCTTGGCGATGGAGATGACCAGGCGCAGATTGGCCTCGACCATTTCCTTCTTGGCGATCGCGGCTTCGCGCTCGCCCTTCTGCACCTGGTTGACGATCTTCCGGAATTCCTGGATCGAAATCGCCGTCTCGGTGGCGAGGTTCTGGATCTCTGCGCGCAGGTCGCGGATGGCGTCCTTCTCGTTCTTGGTGAATTCCTTCCAGCCGCGCGAGGTCAAATTGCCGATCGAGCGAGTCCAGTTCGGATCGAGCTCCGAGCCCTGATATTCCCTGAGGAATTCCTCGCGGCGCACGCCATAGCTTTCGGCCAGCCTGAGCAGCTTGCCTTCGTTCTGCACCAGGCGCTTGTTGATGTCGTAGAGCTGCTCGACCAGCGCCTCGATGCGCGCCGTGTTCAAGGACAGCGACTTCACCGCCTTGATCAACTGGTCCTTCAGCTCCTTGAGCCGGCGATCCTGGCTGGGCGACAGCGTGCCGGCGGCAGCCAGCCGGTTCTCGACCTGCTGGTCCTGCAGCTTGCGCAGTTTCTTGTAGGTGTCGGCAATGACGTCGAGCGTCTCCATCACCTGCGGGCGCAGTTCCGCTTCCATCGCCGCCAGCGACAGGCTCGCCTCGTCATCGTCCTCCTCGTCGTCGTCCACCAGGCCACGGGTGTCGCCGCCGACATTGGTGATGTCGTCCTCGTCTTCGCGCGAACGGCGCGACTTTTCCTCGGTCTTGGCTTCCTCGATACGCTCGACAACCGGCGCCTGCTTGGCCTCCGGCCCGGCATAGGTCGCCTCGAGGTCGATGATCTCGCGCAGCAGGATCTTCGATTCGTTGAGCTCGTCACGCCAGATGATGATGGCCTGGAAAGTCAGCGGGCTTTCGCACAGGCCCGCGATCATCGTCTCGCGGCCGGCCTCGATGCGCTTGGCGATCGCGATTTCGCCCTCGCGCGACAGAAGCTCGACCGAGCCCATCTCGCGAAGATACATGCGGACCGGATCGTCGGTGCGGTCGGTCGGCTCTTTCTTGGTCGTGGTGGCGGCGACGGCGGTGCCGGTCTGCTCGGCCAGCTCGTTGGCATCTTCCTCGGCATCAGCGGCGGTATCGGCGGCTTCGGGCTCCTCGCCCTGCTCGTCGTCCTCGACCACATTGATGCCCATGTCGGAAAGCATGGCCATCGTGTCCTCGATCTGCTCGGAGGTCACTTCCTCCGAGGGCAGCACCGAATTCAGCTCGTCCATGGTGACATAACCGCGCTTCTTGGCGGCCTTGATCATCTTCTTGACAGCATCGTCGGAAAGGTCGAGCAGAGGGCCATCGGTCGCGGCCTCGCGTTCGGTCTCGACTTCTTCCTTTTCTTTTGTCGCCATAGTCTTTATTTTCTCCAAGCGGCTGAGTATCAAAGCCGCGTACGCTGCCGGTCCGGTCAAATTGGATGCGCTCCTTCCAGAACGCGCTTTACCGGGCCAGTAACTGCATCTCTCGTTAAGTCCAGATTAACCCTGATATCTGTGGCAAGCTGACTGCCTGTCCAGTGATCAGTACCTTACATCGCTGCATTCCCGTCGATGCCGGGGCGGGTTAACGTTTCGAATCGACCTGATTCCGCCATTCTGCCGGAAGGTCAAGCGCCTCTCGCATGATTCGCATGAAAAAAGCGAATCAATTACCCGACTTAGAGCACCGCACGCTTGATTCAACGTGCAAGCACGTCCTTACATTTCAGTCTTCTGGAGGCTTCGATCTAGACGCGCCCAGCCCTGCCCGATGATACGCCAAACCCTTCGATCAGCGCTTCCGTTGCCTGCACATCACGAAATTGCGCCTGGATTTCGACCAGGTGCCGGTAGTTCTCGTCCGTGGGATCGCTGGCGAGCGCTGCTTCCGCCTGCTTCAGCTCCTTATGTAAGGTGCGCGCGCTGCGCTGCAAGTGGAGAGCCTGGCTGAACGCATCGCGAGCATCGTCGAGTGCTGCCGTTTCCAGCGCCGGCCATTGCCGCGCACGTTTGATCAGCGCCACCGCGCGCTGCCAGATCTCACCGCAGCCGGCCCGCTCGATCGTCGCGATTACAGCCTCGCGGTTGTTGGCCATATCGTGCGCCATGGCGTCGAGGATGGCCGCATGCAGCCGCTTCAGATCGGAGTTGGCGAGATCGAGGAACTCGACATGGGCGAAATTCTCGTCGATCAGCACGGGATGGTTGACGAGGGCCGCAATGATCGTCGCCTCGCGCACCGACATGCCCTCGCCGCCGCGTTTGACCAGCGCCGAGCGGCCGAGGCTTTCGGTGATCGCGGTGCGCCCACCGGCACCGCCGCCACGTGCAAACTGTCCGCCGGGTGCTGAGACCCTGCCCGGGAAGCGCTCCCCGGGCCGTCCGTCCTGACGTCCCTGGCGTCCGCGCTGGGTCCCGAAGAAGCTCTGTACCCGCTCGCGCATTTCCTGTTGGTAGTGATAGCGAAGGCTCTCGTCGCGGATGCGGCTGGTCAGTTCGCGCAGCGTCTTTTCGAGTTCCGCCCGCCGTTCCGGCGTGTCGAAGATGCCGCCGGCGGTCTCGCGCATCCACAAGAGGTCGGCCAGCGGCCGCGCCTCGGAAAGCACGGCGCGGAACGCATCCGGTCCGTCACCCTTGACCAGATCGTCGGGATCCTTGCCCTCCGGCAGCAGGGCGAAGCGCACGGAGCGGCCCCCCTGGACCGCCGGCAGCGCCATGTCGGCGGCGCGCCACGCTGCCTTCAATCCGGCCTGGTCGCCATCGAAGCACAGCACCGGCTCGCCGGCCATGCGCCATAGAAGTTCGAGCTGGTTTTCAGTCAACGCGGTGCCGAGCGGCGCCACCACGTTTTCGAAGCCGGCCTGCGCCAGCGCGATCACATCCATGTAGCCTTCTACGGCAATGACCGTGCCGCCCTTGGCCAGCGCCCCCTGCCCCAGCACCCCCTTTCCCAGCGCTTGGCGCGCACGGGCGAAATTGTAGAGCACGTTGCCCTTGTGGAAGAGCTCCGTATCGGGCGAGTTCATATATTTGGCCAGCGCATCCGGCGCCAGTGCCCGCCCGCCGAAGGCGATGATCTTGCCCCTGGAATCCGGGATCGGGAACATGATGCGGTCCCGAAACCAATCGTAGGAAACCGGGACGTCGTCGCCATGGCGCACCAACCCGCACGCCTCGATGTCGGCCTTGGGGACACCCTTGGCGGCAAGGTGCTCCTTCAGCGCGTTGCGGCTGTCGGGGGCATAGCCGAGGCGGAAAGACTGCTGCGTCGCCGGTGTCAGCCCCCGGTCGCGCAGATAGGCGCGGGCCTTTGCCCCTTCCGGCCCCTGCAGCCGTTCCTGGAAGAACACCGTCGCCATCTCCATGACGTCGGTCAGGCTGGCGCGTTCCTTTTCGCGCCGCTCCTCATCGGCGTCGCGAACCGGCATCGGAACGCCGGCCATGTCGGCGATCTTCTCGACGGCCTCGGGAAAGCTCATGCCATCGAGTTCGGTCAAGAACTTGAAATGGTCGCCCGAAACCGAGCAGCCGAAACAGTGGTAGCGGCCCTTCTTGTCTTCGCAATGGAAGGATGGGCTCTTCTCGCCATGGAACGGACAGCACGCCCAATAATCGCCGCGCGGCGCGTTGGTCTTCTTCCTGTCCCACGCGACGCGCTGGCCGATCACCGAAGAAATCGGTACGCGGTCGCGGATTTCGTCGAGGAAAGCAGGCGGAAAGCGCATGGGGGGACAGCTCGTTTGGCCTCCATATAATCACACGGGCGAAGCCCGACGACTCCTAATGGCGACCATACCCGGTTTTCACAGGCCAAAAAGAGAAGGCGGCCAGCGGGCCGCCTTCTCGATCTAAGCCCGACGCAGCGCCCATCATCCGTTCGGCGCTCACTGCGCGGCGATGGCGCCGAAGATCAGGCCGGAGAGAACGCTGACCAGCAGATAGTCGTTGCCGACCCGGATCCACTCCTGGCCGGGACCGGGACGGCGCAGGCCATAGTGGCGATAGTCGCGGATCGGCCGGTGACGTTTCCAGCTCGAATATCTCTGGCCGTTGCGCCAATGGCTGCGCTTCACGACGATCTTTTTCTTCACTACAACGCGCTTGTTCACGTCGACATGCTTGTTCACGTCGATATGCCTGCCGGGCTTTTGCCAGTCGACCTGGCTGTAGTTCGACTGCGGCGCGTTTGGTGTGTTCAGTGGTGCAGCCTGGCCTTGCAAGGCGGTTGCAGCCAGCATCGAGAAGGCAACGGCGGAAAGAACGATACGTTTCATAGCGGGTACTCCTTGGTTGTCGATGCCTACGGAATAGAGCCGGAAGAATGAACCGAAACTGAGCACAGAGATTACGTTTTCGTAATGATTTCTTACGTTTAGCACGACTAATTCAGCGCTACCTTTAAAGCGGCCGTCCGAGAACGGACGCACGACCCACCGCAACTCCGCAGTCTATGCAACCATTTTGTCAGCCATCCATTTCCGACACGCTCCGTCGCGTGCCAACAGGCGTCCGAACCGGGCAAAATTTATTATTCGGCTAAAATAAATCGGAGTAACATCAACCTCTGCAATGTCCACGATTCGCGCCCACTTTTGCCCCTTTGACTTCACCGCGCCCGCGTCGCTGGCACCTGTCGCATTGCGGGGCGTGGCATGAGTGGCTCCGTCGTTTTGCTGCACCTTGCCGGTGCGGTGGCACTGATGCTGTTTGCCACCCGTCTGGTGAAGACCGGCGTCGAGCGCGCCTATGGCGATGTGCTGCGCCACAAGCTGCGCGCCACCATGCGCAATCCGTTCATGGCGGTTCTGGCCGGCTGCGGCCTGGCGGTCGCACTGCAAAGCTCGACCGCCGTCACCTTGCTGGTCGGCTCATTCGCCGGCTCCGGCATTGTCAGCGGCATGTCGGGCCAGCTTGCGGTGCGCGGCGCCGAGATCGGCTCGGCGCTGGTGGTCAAGCTGCTCACCTTCGATCTGTCGCTGCTGGTGCCGATCTGCCTGGTCGCCGGCACCGTCATGTTCATGGCCACTGAGCGGCGCGACTGGCGCCAGTTCGGCCGCATCCTGGTCGGCATCGGCCTGCTGCTTCTGTCGCTGGAGATGATCGGCCAGGCATCGGAGCCGCTGCGCCAGAGCACGCTGATGCCGCTCATCGTCGACTACTTCTCCGGCGATCCGGTCACCGCCTATCTTCTGGCGGCGTTGGTCACCTGGCTGTTCCATTCCTCGATCGCCGCGGTGCTGCTGATGGTGACGCTCGCCGGCCGCGGCTTCATCCCGCCCGAACTCGGCATTGTGCTGGTGCTCGGGGTCAATCTCGGCTCTTCGATCATCGCGCCGCTTCTAACCCGCAACGCAGAACCCGGCGTTCGCATCGTTCCGATCGGCAATCTCCTGATGCGCGGCATGGGTTCGCTGATCATGCTGATCCTGTTCCTGACGTTCAAGCCGCCGGTCGCCTTCTTGGGCAGCACCGTGCCCGAGCAGATCGTCAATGCCCACATCGTCTTCAACATCCTGATCCTGATCGCCGGCCTCCCGCTGGCGAGCCTGGTCTATCGCGCCTCGGAAAGGATCGTGGCGCTGGGCACCAAGCCGCAGCCCGCCAATGTGCTCGACGTCCTCGAGCTTTCGGCGCTCAACGAAAGTGCGCTCGACGTGCCTAGCCAGGCATTGGCCAACGCCACCCGCGAGGTGGTGCGGGTCTGCGAGACGGTCGAGATCATGCTGAAACGGATCATCGAGCTCTATGAGAGCGCCGATGCCGACAAGATCGGCGCGCTGGCCGCGCTCGACGACCGTGTCGACAGGAAGCACGCGGCGATCAAGCTCTATCTCGCCAAGGTCACCAAGAACCCGCTGAGCGAGGACGAGGCCCTGCGTTGCCAGGAGTTGATCGGCGCCTGCGTCAAGCTGGAGCAGGTCGGCGACATCATCGTGCGCAACATGCTGGTTCACGTGAAGAAGAAATTCGAGCGCGGGCTGGAGTTCACGCCGGAAGGCTGGCGTGAGCTTTGCGCCTTCCATGCCTTGGTGCTTGCCAATGCCAGGCTTGCCTTCAACGTGCTGGTATCCCGCGATCCGGAGACCGCTCGCCAGTTGGTGCTGGAAAAGGACCGGCTGCGCGACCGCGAGAAGGAAACCAGCCAGAGCCATTTCGTGCGGCTGCGCGACGGCACCGCCAAGAGCGTCGAGACCAGTTCCATCCATCTCGACACCATTCGCGACCTCAAGCAGATCAACTCGCTGCTCGCCTCGATGGCCTATCCCGTGCTCGAGGAGCGCGGCCTGCTCACCGGTTCGCGGCTCAAGGCCGGATAGATTGCGTCACAGGCCGGGTTGCTTCAGGACATCGCCTATGAAAATTGCAGTGGGCCAAGGCGCAAAAATTATCTTTGCGCCGCTTCCCGTCTGTCGGCTAAAGGGTCGTCCAATATCTACGGGGAGGAAAGTCGATGGATACCCATTCGCGCAGCTTCGCCAAAGCGCTTTCCTGGCGCATCACCGGTACCATCGACACGATGATCATTTCGCTCGTTGTGACGGGAAGCATCAAGCTCGCCGCGGCCATCGGCCTGACCGAGGTCGTCACCAAGTCGCTGCTCTACTATCTTCACGAACGGGCGTGGCTGAAAATTCCTTACGGGAGGAAGGCAGCCGCCTAGCTCTCGCCTCCGCGGCGGGCGCCTGACCGGCGATCAAGAAAAGCTAAAGCGGCGTCGACAATTTCTGGATTGCCCGCTGCCCTCATCCGTGGTTTGAGGCGACCTTATCCGAGGATCGCCTTTCCGCCATGCTCCCCCTCATTGCCCTGTTCATTGCCGCCTTCGCCTTCGGCACCACCGAATTCGTCATCGCCGGCGTGCTGCCGCAGGTGGCCGGTGGCCTTGGCGTCGCGATCCCGACCGCCGGTTATCTCGTGTCCGGCTATGCCGGCGGCATTGCAGTCGGCGGCCCGCTGCTGGCGCTCGCTACCAAAAGGTTCTCCCGCAAGGCCCTGCTGCTTGGACTGACTGCAGCCTTCACCATCGGCCAAGCCGCCTGCGCGCTGGCGCCCGACTTCGCCTCGATGCTGCTGTTGCGGATAGCCGTGGCCGTGGCGCATGGCGCCTATTTCGGCGTTGCCATGGTGGTGGCCGTCGGCCTGGTGCGCGAAGACCAGCGCGGCATGGCGGTGGCGCTGATCCTGTCCGGCCTCACCGTATCGAATGTCATCGGCGTTCCGGCCGGCACGGCAATCGGCAACATCTGGGGATGGCATGCGACATTCTGGGTGATGTGTGGCCTCGGCGTGGTGGCCTTCGCGGCCATCGGCGCTCTGCTGCCACGCAAGACGGGATCATCGAGCCCGTCAGCGAGCCTTGGCAGCGAGGTCCGCGTGCTCGCACGCCAGCAGGTCTGGACCTCGCTCATTATCATGTTGATGCTGATGATCGGCCAGTTCGGCCTGTTCACCTACATCACGCCGACGCTGCTTGAGCTCACCGGCCTCGACGAGAAATGGATACCTTGGGTGCTCTTGCTCAATGGGGTCGGCGCAACGATCGGCGTCTTCGTCGGCGGGCAGCTCGCCGACTGGAAGCTGATGCCGTCGCTTATCGCCATGCTTTTCCTGCAGGCGGCAATGCTCGCCTTGATCTACGCCGTCAGCCCTTACCCACTGCCGATGGTGATGGCGATCTTCGTCTGGGGCGGCCTCAACTTCGCCATCGGCACGCCGATCCAGACCCGCATACTGACCTGGACCGCGGATGCCTCCAACCTTGCCTCGTCACTCATTCCGTCGGGCTTCAATGTCGGCATCGCGCTCGCCGCATCGCTCGGCGCGGCGATGCTCAATGCCGGCTATGGCTATCGCAGCCTGCCGGTGGTTGGCGCGATCGCCATGCTGGTCGCCGTCGCGGTTGCGCTTGCTTCGCATGTCTGGGAATGGCGAAGCCGGGCTGCGCCGCCGCTGCCGGCTGCCGCCGAATAGGGCTATAGATCAATCCGGTAGCGCAGGCTTTCCGCACCGCCGTAGGAAGCATCCTCGAAGAAACGCCCGACGAGCCGGCCGCCATTGGCCAGAACGACCTTCTGCGAGGGCACATTGTGTGGCTTGCAGGTGATTTCGACGAAGGGCAGGCCAACCGCCCTCGCCTCCACCAGCATCAGCCGCAGCGCCTCGGTCGCATAGCCGCGTCCCCGTTTCCACGGCACCACCGCATAGCCGATGTGACCGAGCACGTGCGACGGCAGCGCCGCGGTGCCGGGTTGCCAGCGCAAGCCGATCGAGCCTGCGACCTCCCCGTCCCAGATCCAGCGCCGGAATCCGGGCAGCCGCGGCACCGTCGAACCGTCCGGCAAGGCAATCGGCGGTCCCTTGCCATCAGGATCGTCGAGATCGGCTACGAAAGTCGCAGGATCCTTTTCAATAGCCGCAAGCTGCTCGCGCGTGGCGTCGAGCAGCCGCACATTGTCCGGCGACCAGCCGCGCTCGAGGGCCGCCTTGTAGGACGGCAGGTGTTCAAACGCCGGTTTGACGAGTTCGATCACGGGCGCGAGCTTTTGCCGGATTGCGGGCGCGACGGCAAGGGGCTTCCGCAGCTTACTGAAGCAGGCTCTTGACGATGCCGCTCGCCTTGGAAAAATCCATCTGCCCGGCATATTTCTCCTTGAGTGTCGCCATCACCTTGCCCATGTCCTTGACACCGCTGGCGCCGGTCTCGGCGATGGCGGAACGGACGGCGCTTTCCGTCTCGGCCTGGCCCAGTTGCGTCGGCAGGAAGTCGCGAATGATGGCCATCTCGTCGCGCTCCTGCGCGGCAAGCTCCGGCCGCTTGCCGTCATCGAACGCCTTGGCCGATTCCTCGCGCTGCTTCACCATCTTGGCCAGGATCTGCAGGATCTCGTCGTCACTGGCCGGCTCCTTGCCGGCGCCGCGATTGGCGATGTCGCGGTCGTGAATGGCCGCCTGGATCAGCCGCAATGTCGGCAGCCGGCGCTTGTCCTGCGCCTTCATCGCGCTCTTCAGGGATTCGGCGATTTTGCCTCGCATGGTGCTTTCTCCTTCGAATGCGGCGGACAATAGCCGTGCCGAAAGCCCAAGGCAAACTCGATAGCGTCCGGCAAACCGCTGATATTGTTCGACGAAATAAATCCCGGCACGCACGGCGCGGCATCATTGACCGCCTTGGCGCCTTCCCCTATGTACTGGGCCTTGCATGAATTGAATTCTAGTGCACGTCGCCCGAGAGGGCGTAGCGGTTTTGGGCAACGACGGGCACAAGTGAAAACTTAGCGCGTCGAGGCTGTGAGATCGCCGCTTCGCGCCTTTTGTTGCGCCGACTGAGGACGCAACCTTTAGGAGTGCCGCCATGGCAACGATGACCGCCGCGTCGACCCCCCCTTGGGCCACCCACAAGCCGACCGCCCTGCTGGTGCTGGCCGACGGCACCGTCATCGAGGGTCGCGGTCTGGGCACCGCCGGCTCCGCCGTCGCCGAGGTCTGCTTCAATACCGCGCTGACCGGCTATCAGGAGATCCTAACCGACCCATCCTATGCCGGCCAGATCGTCACTTTCACATTCCCGCATATCGGCAATATCGGCACCAATGACGAAGACATCGAGGATCTCAACCCGCTGGCCCGCGCCGGCGCAGTCGGCGCCGTGTTCAAGGCCGATGTCACCAACCCGTCGAATTACCGCGCCGGAACCGGTCTCGACCAGTGGCTGAAGAAGCGCGGCATCGTCGCACTTTCAGGCATCGACACGCGGGCGCTGACCGCGCTGATTCGCGAAAAGGGCATGCCCAACGCCGTCATCGCGCACGCGCCCGACGGTATCTTCGACGTCGATGACCTCAAGCGCCGCGCCGCCGCATGGTCGGGGCTTATCGGGCTTGATCTCGCCAAGGAGGTCACCTCCGGCCAGTCCTCGGTCTGGCGCGAGACGCCCTGGGTCTGGAACGAGGGCTTTGGCGAACAGGCTGATCCGTCGATGCACGTCGTTGCCGTCGACTACGGCGTCAAGCGCAACATATTGCGCCTGCTGGCCGGCCTCGGCGCCAAGGTCACCGTGGTGCCGGCAAAAACCGGCGCCGAGGAGATCCTGGCGATGCGGCCCGACGGCATTTTTCTATCCAACGGCCCCGGCGATCCGGAAGCCACCGGCGTCTACGCCGTGCCGGTCATCCAGGATCTGTTGAAGACCGATATCCCGGTGTTCGGCATCTGCCTTGGCCACCAGATGCTGGCGCTGGCGCTGGGCGGCAAGACAGCAAAAATGCATCAGGGCCACCACGGCGCCAACCATCCGGTCAAGGACCACACCACCGGCAAGGTCGAGATCGTCTCGATGAACCATGGCTTTGCCGTCGACGCCGACTCATTGCCGAGCGGCGTCGAGGAAACCCATGTCTCGCTTTTCGACGGTTCGAATTGCGGCATTGCGCTCACCGGCAGGCCGGTCTTCTCGGTCCAGCATCATCCAGAAGCCTCGCCCGGCCCGCAGGATTCGCATTATCTGTTCCGCCGTTTCGTCAATCTTATCCGCGAAAAGCGCGGCGAGCCGGCACTGGCCGAGCGTGTCTAGCGTATTGCGTAAAAACGGATTTGCCTGACGGCGCCGGCCGGGCTCCCGGCGCCGATCAAGCCCCGTCTGTCACCGCTTCCTGCGCGTGCATGCGTTTGACTTCCTTCGGCGTCGGCTTGGCCACCCTGGTGACGAAGACGACGAGCGCCAGCGTGAGGAAAATCGCGCCGAGCAAATACGGGGCACCGCCGAAAACCACGGGCGCGCTCGGCCCCGTGAACCAGGAAAAGATCGCCGTATAAAGCAGCGGTGTGATGATCGAGGTGATCGAGAAGATCGAGGTCATCGCGCCCTGGAGTTCGCCCTGGGCGGAAGGTGTCACCTTGGCGGCCGCCAGGCTTCTGAGCGGTGGATCGGCCAACGCCTCGAGACATCCGACGACGATCACTGCATAGATCATCCAGCCTTGTGACGCGAAGGCGTAGCCGAAGGCGCTGAGTGCGGTAAATGCCAGACCGATTACCGCCGTCTTCCACTCGCCAAGCTTAGGGATCACGCGCGGCAGGACTGTCGCCATGACGATCGCTCCGCACAGGCCGAAGGCGCCGAGCGAGAAGCCGATCTGTTGTTCGCTCCAGCCATAGCGATAACTGGAGACGAACGACCAGACCGCAGGATACATCATGTGCCCCAGCGTCATCAGAAAGAAGACAAGTCCGATCCAGCCGATACCTTCGTAGTTGCGCATCTGGACGAGAGTGCCGACCGGGTTCGCGCGTTTCCACTCGAAGCGGCGACGGTGCTTGTTATCAAGCGTTTCCGGCAACAGAAACAGCGCGATCAGAAAGTTTGCGAAAGCAAGCCCGGCAGCGAAATAGAACGGCACACGTGGCCCGAACGTGCCGAGCAACCCGCCCAGAACCGGCCCGATGACGAAGCCGACACCGAAAGCGATGCCGAGCAGCCCGAAATTCTTGGCACGGTTTTCGTCGGTCGAGATGTCGGCGATAAACGCCGATGTCGTGGAATAGCTGGCGCCGGAAACGCCGGCCAGCACGCGGCCGATGAACAGCATCGGATAGGACCAGGCGATAGCGCAGATCAGATTGTCGATAGCGAACGTCAGCACCGAGGCAAGCAGGATAGGCCGCCGTCCGAACCGGTCGCTCAACCCGCCCATCACTGGTGCGAAAACGAACTGCATCGCCGCATAGACGAAGAACAGCCAGCCGCCCTCGATAGCCGCCTCACTGATACCGACGCCGGTCAATTCCCTGAGATAGGCCGGCAGCACCGGCATAATGATGCCGAAGCCGATGATGTCGAGCAGCAGTGTGGTGAAAACAAGCGCAAGGCCCCGCCTGGCGGTTTTGGGGTCTATCATGATGGTATCTCCTCGGGCCGCCCGAGCGAACGGGAACACACCTTATAGGCGAGCACATCGCCGGGAACAATGAGGGAACGGGCAGAGTGTTTTCATCCTGACATCCCCTGACGGCGATCCAGTCTCTCGGATTAGCGAGAAAACTGTCGGCTCAGATCGGGTTGTTGAACGTGTCGCAGTCCGATAGCTTGCCGTTCTGGAAGCCCCGCGCCAGCCAGGTCTGCCGCTGCTGCGACGTGCCGTGGTTGAAGCTTTCCGGCACGACGTAGCCCTGCATCTTCTTCTGCAGCGTGTCATCGCCGATCTGCTTGGCGGCGTTCAGTGCCTCCGCCATGTCGCCCTGTTCCAAGATGCCCTTCTGACCGGTGAAATGTGCCCAGATGCCGGCAAAGCAGTCGGCCTGCAGCTCGACCTGCACCGACATGTGGTTGGTGTCGGCTTCGCTCATATTCTGCCGCATCTGATTGAATTTGGGCAGGATGCCGACGAGGTTCTGCACGTGATGGCCGACCTCATGCGCGATCACATAGGCCTGTGCGAAATCGCCGGACGCGCCGAACTGCTGATCGAGCTGCTGGAAGAAGGTGGTGTCGAGATAGACCTTGCGATCGTTGGGACAGTAGAATGGTCCGGCCGCTGACGAGGCAGAACCGCAAGCGGAGCCGATCCGGCCGCTAAACAGGACCAGTTTTGGATCTTGATAGGTCAGGCCCTCGGACTGGAAAATACCGGTCCAGGTATCCTCGGTCTCGGCCAGCACGGTCGATACGAACTGCTTCATCTCGTCGGACGCGGGCGCACCGGTACCGCCGCCTTGCTCGCCGCTATTGTCGGTGATCTCGCCGCCGCCGGGCTGCAAGCCGCTGTTATCGAGGATCTGGCTCGGGTCGAAGCCGAAATACCACCCTGCCAGGAAAATCAACCCTACGATGATGATGCCCGAGATGCCGCCGCCGCCGGCGCGACCGCCGATCGGGATGCGAAACTGCCCCGGCCCGCCACCAAGCCCGCCGCTCTGGCCGCGCTCGTCCTCGACATTGTCACTCTGACGACGGCCCTTCCAGAGCATGGCAACCCCCGTTTATGCAATTTTCCGGCTGATCGGGCCGTGTCCCGGTTCGATCGGACACGACAACAATTATCTCAACGGTTACGCCAAGTCACAGTATTTTTCGTGCGAACAAGCAATGCTTGCTGACGCTTGTCTGGTCTGGCCGAGACATCGCAAGGTCTGTGCCGCTCACCCTGCTCGTGGGAAGCGAGTGGCGCGACGAGATGCGCTGGCCGTGCTTTTCAGCGGGCGGCGATTATTGCCTTGCGAAAGGCTTCGAGCGTCTCGGCGCTGACATGATGCTCGATGCCCTCGGCGTCGATGCGCGCCGTCTCGGCGCTGACCCCGAGCGAGCGCAGGAAGGCCTCGACCGTCTGGTGGCGAATGCGGCTCTCTTCCGCAACCTTGCGGCCGGCATCGGTCAGGAACACGCCACGATAGGGTTTCCGGGAGACCAGCCCGTCGGCGCACAGCCGCGTCAGCATTTTCGCCACCGTCGGCTGGGCGACGCCGAGCCGTGCCGCGATGTCGACCTGGCGCGCCTCGTTGCCGTCCTCGATCAGGTCGGCGATGAGCTCGACATAATCCTCGACCAGCGCGCTGCGGCGCGCTTCACGCGTCTGCCGGAAGCCTTCCGAGTGAATTTCTGCATCAGGCAGCGGCTTTTCGCGAGGAACCGGTCTTTTCTTCAGCGCCAATACGCGCTCCTCCCGGCAGTTTGAATCGGCATTGCAGTCATAGCACAGAACCCTATTGGTTCTGGCCGTTTATTTCCATTCGGTGGCCGGCGCAACCGGCGTTCACCGCCGTTCCGGCCGCACGGCCAAGCGGTTGCACGAAAAAGCTCAGACAATGAAATATAGCATATTGCATAATGTTCAGCCGTGGCATAAATAAGGACAGAATATCGATCGCTCCTGTGGAAAGCCAGTTCATGTCGGAAGCCGAAGCCACCTCAGCCCCCCGGTCCATGTGGCGATTTGCCCGCCCGGAGGACGGCGAGCAGCCCAGCCTTCGCGAAGTCAACGCCACGATCGCCGTGCCGCACTCGGGGATTTGGCTTCGCCGGCTGTTCGCCTTCATGGGGCCGGGCTACATGGTTTCGGTCGGCTACATGGATCCTGGTAATTGGGCGACCGACCTCGCCGGTGGGGCTCAGTTCGGCTACACGCTGCTGTTCATCATCATGTTGTCGAACCTGATGGCGATCCTGCTGCAGGCGCTCGCCGCCAGGCTTGGCATCGCCACTGGCCGCGACCTTGCACAGGCGTGCCGCGCCTATTATCCGCGTCCGGTCAATTTCATGCTTTGGGTCGCTTGCGAATTGGCCATCATCGCCTGCGACCTCGCCGAGGTCATTGGCACGGCGATCGCCTTGCAACTGCTGTTCGGCATTCCGCTGATCGGCGGCGCCATCATCACCGCGCTCGATGCCTTCCTGCTGCTGTTGCTGATGAACAAGGGCTTCCGTTTCCTCGAGGCCTTCATCATAGCGCTTTTGATCATCATCTTCGGCTGCTTCGCCATCCAGATCTTTGCCGCCGCCCCGCCGGTCGGCTCCATCCTGCATGCGATGTTCGTGCCATCGTCCGAGATCGTCACCAATCCGGCCATGCTTTACATCGCCATCGGCATCATCGGTGCCACGGTGATGCCGCACAATCTCTATCTGCACTCCTCGATCGTGCAGACCCGCGCCTACGAGCGCACCGATCGCGGCAAGCGCGACGCTATCAAATGGGCGACGACCGACTCGACCATCGCGCTGATACTGGCGCTGTTCGTCAATGCCTCCATCCTGATCGTGTCGGCGGTGGCGTTCCACGGCACCGGTCATCATGACGTTGCCGAGATCGGCCAGGCCTTCGAGCTTCTGTCGCCGCTGCTCGGCCTCGGCATCGCTTCCATTCTGTTTGCCGTAGCGCTGCTTGCCTCCGGCCTGAACTCGACGGTGACGGCGACGCTCGCCGGCCAGATCGTGATGGAAGGGTTCCTGCGTCTGCGCATCCCGCAATGGGCGCGCCGCCTGCTGACGCGCGGCATCGCCATCGTCCCGGTGGTGGTGGTCACTGCGCTCTATGGCGAGAAGGGAACCGGCCAGTTGCTGGTCTTCAGCCAGGTAATCCTGTCGATGCAGCTTCCCTTCGCAGTCGTGCCGCTGGTGCAGTTCGTCTCGGACAAGCGCAAAATGGGTAATTTCGCCATTTCCCGCGCTGTTGCCGTGCTGGCCTGGGTGGTCGCTGGGCTCATCCTGGTGCTCAACTTCAAGCTGCTCTACGATACGGTCGTCGGTCTGGACTGAGCGTTTCTCTTCTCCAAGCCGATGCAACAAGGTCGGCAGTCATCCGCCCTTCCAACCCTGGAAATTTGCCGGCCGCTGTCGGACAAATGGCCGTTCGCCCGTCCTTGGCTCGAACTCCGGCCATGACGGCACGGATCAGGGAAAGGGAGCTCCAATGAGGAAGATCATCGCCGCAACATTCGTCAGCCTCGACGGCGTCATGCAGGCGCCCGGCGGCCCGCAAGAGGACCCTGTCGGGGGCTTCAAATTCGGCGGCTGGACGTTTCACTACTGGGACGACGTGATGGGCGCCGCGATGGGCGAGACGTTTTCAAAACCGTTCGCGCTGCTTCTCGGCCGCAAGACCTACGACATCTTCGCCGCCCACTGGCCCTATCAGAAGAATGACCCGATCGCCGACAGCTTCAACGCCGTCACCAAATATGTGGCGACGCACAGGCCGGATACGCTGTCCTGGCAAAATAGCCAGCCGCTCGGCGGCGATGTCGTGGCGACGTTGCGCCGGATGAAGCAGGAGGACGGCCCGGACCTGCTCATTCAGGGATCGAGCGAGCTGATCCAGACCTTGCTCGCCAATGACCTGATCGACGAGATCAGCCTGCTGATTTTCCCGCTGGTGCTGGGCAAGGGCAAAAAGCTGTTCGGCAGCGGCACGATACCTGCTGCCTTCAAGCTGACCCGTTCGCAGGCATCGACCACCGGCGTCCTGATGGCGAGCTATGAACGCTCCGGCGAGATCAAGACCGGGTCCTTTGCTCCGGAACAGCCTTCCGAAGCCGAGATCGAGCGGCGCAAGAACTGGAAGTAGATGCTGCGGGGCGATCAAGGACGGCTGAACACTGGCCGTCCTTTTTGCTGTTTTTTAAGCCGCCTCTCGTCGGCGTGTCAACCCATCGCGGAGGTGGCCCGCGAACGCCAGTGCAGCCGGCGCGACGCCGTGCTTCGGCAAATGCAGATTGATCGAAAAATTCGGCAATGACGGCAGCTCCGGATCGTTGGCCAAAATGTCGAGGTCGGCAGGCACGGTCGACGCCAACCAGGTGGTGACGGCCAAGTCCGAACGCACCGTCGCCGTCGTCGCGTCGATGCTGCCGTTTTCGAATACGGTGCGCCATTCCAGCCCATGCTCGTCAAGCGCCTCCAGCACCACCGGGCGGAACGCGCAGGTCTCGGCGACCATCGAAACCGGCAAGGGCCGCTTGCCGCGGGCGGCGCCGCCTTTGGCGCCGACCCAGACCAGCCGGTCGACAACAAGGCATTCGCCAGCCGACCGGCCGATCGGCTCCTCGATCACCGCGAGCTCTATCGTGCCGGCCGCCAAGGCCGCAGCCAACTCCGGCGACGAAGCACAGATCAGCGAAATCTCGACCTGCGGATACGCCTCGGCATAGGCCTTGAGCACCGGCGCAAGCAAGGTGCCGACAAGGTCATACGGCACGCCAAGCCGCACCTGACCGGCAACCGCATCGCCCGCCATCTCCGCCAAGATCTCGTCATTGAGGGAAAGCAGGCGCTTGCCCTTGCCGAGCAATCGCTCGCCGGAGCGGGTCAACCGCAATCCACGCCGGTCGCGCTCGAACAGGCTGCAGCCAAGAACCTCTTCCAAGCGCTTGATATGTTGGCTGACGGCGCCTTGGGTCAAATTCAGCGCGTTGGCCGCTGCTGTCATGCTGGCCTTATCCGCAACGGTGACGAAGGTTCGGATCAAGGCGGTATCGAGATTGCAAGCCATCTGACTATTATGTTTCTTAATAGTAACCATTGCAAACATTGCATTTACTGATGAGCCAAAAGACCTACCGTGCAGGCTTCAAAGGAAGCAGCATGTTTGAAACCGTCCTTCCCCTCGTCGTATTCGCGCTGGTCTCAACCTCAACGCCCGGCATGGCCACGACCTTGTCGACGGCGTCCGGCGCGCAGTTCGGCTTTCGCCGCTCTATCCCGCTGATGGCCGGGAGTGCGGCCGGCCTGGCCACGGTGGCTGCGGCAGGTGCTGCCGGGCTCGCCGGCGTGCTGGCCGCCGCTCCTTCGCTGCAACTGACGATGAAAATAGCCGGATCGCTCTATCTGGTGTGGCTTGCCCTCAAGATCGGCCGCAGCGGTCCGCCCAATCTGGACGTGGCCATGGCAAAGCCGAACAGCTTTTTCGGTGGCGCCGGCCTGCAATGGATGAACCCAAAGGGCTGGGCCATGGGGCTGGGAGCGGCGGCATCCTTTGCTGCGCTCGCCAACGGGCCGCTGCAGCTCGCCTTGCTGCTCGGCACGGTCTTCGGTCTTGCCGCGGCCCTATCGCTGGCGGCGTGGTGCGTAGCGGGCACCCTGCTCGCCCGGTCGCTGCGAACCGAGCGGCAGTGGCGCATGCTCAACATCATGCTTGGCCTGCTGCTGGCCGCCTCGATCATCCCGATGTGGCGGACAGCGTAAGACCAAGCTGTGGCAAGTTGCTCAGCAGCGCTTCGAGGAGATGTTTGGAAAGGAGCAGGCGGCAAGCCTGCGAGCGGCGCTGGACGAAATCGCCGCGTTGGATTTTGACGCACCGCCGGCCGCGATTTGAACTATCGGCGGCCGGCAGCCAAGCTCCACTGACAGCCTTATTCGGCCGGCATCGCCACCGGACGCGCCGCCAGATGGCCTGCCAGCACCACGCCCAGACCAATGATCGGGAATGCCGCCGCGACCACGCCGAGGTCGGCCGGTGCGCCGTAGCGCAGCACCGCGGCGCCAACCACCGCACCCAGTGCGACGCCGAGATAGAGTGCCGAAGCGTTCAGCGACAGCACGATGGGCGCGGCATCGGGCGCCAGCTTGATGATACGGCTGGCCTGCGCCGGCGGGAATGCCCAGCCGACGATGCCCCACGGCACCATCATGGCCATGAGCGCCGGCCCGGCGATCTCGCGCGGCAGGAACATCGGGATCAGCGAAAACGTGACCAGCATGGCGGCACTCAGCGCCAGCGACCAGCAGACGGTGCGCGTCGCGCCGAAACGGTCGGCGGCCTGCCCGCCGCCGATATTGCCGATGACCGCGCCAACGCCGAAGGCGAGCAGCATTCCGGGAAGCGCGATCGGGTTCAGTCCGCCGCCTTCGATGGCGAGCGGCGCGACAAAGGCAAAGACGGTGAAGGCGCCGATCAGTGCCAGGATCGTCGTCACCAGGATAGGCATGACGCCGGGGCGGAGTGCCGCTGCCAGCCGCATCCGGAGCGGCAGCCTGGTGCCGACGATGCCGCGCGGCAGCCGGTACCACAGGATCGCGCCGGCGAGCGCGCCAAGGCCGGCAATGGCAAAGAATGTGCCGCGCCAGCCGGCGACCGTCGCAACAAGCGCGCCAAGCGGCGCGCCGACCGCGACCGCAACGGTGGTGCCGCCGACGACCACGGCAATGGCGCGGGCGCGATGATGGTCGTCGACAAGCGCAACGGCCGTTCCCTGTGCGGTCGCCGCGAACAAGCCTGACGACAGCGCCATGACGATGCGCGCGATCAACAGCAATTCGAAGGAGGAGCTCAGCGCCGCGGCGACGTTGCCCAACACGAAGAACACCAGCGTCCACAGGATGACGCGGCGACGGTCCCATTCGCCGGTCAGCGTTGCCAGGATCGGCGTGCCGATCGCATAGGCGAGCGCAAACGCGGTGATCAGCGTGCCGGCGAGCGGAACGGAGATCGCGGCATCCTTTGCAATGTCGGGCAAAAGGCTGGAGATGACGAAACCTTCGGTCGAAATCGTGAACGATCCGAGCGCAAGCCAGATGAGGCGCTTATCCATGGCAATTTCCTTAGTTCAAAGGTTATTGAACAATTGGACATAACAGGGCATGATGTCAATAAAGCCGCTGCAAAATAGCCGAACGATCCTGACAGCTCGGTGTCAGGAGGGGGCGACAGGGCGAAACTATGTGTCCATCAGCCACAAGAGGAGATGCGTTGAAATCGGCTCCGAATGTGCTTAATTCCTGGGCATGACCTTGCCCCATCCCACCGCCGACCAGATCAGCCTGCCGAACGTGCTTGCCGTGCTGGGCGACCCGACGCGGCTGGCCATCGTGCGCTATCTCGCCAGCAAGGAGGGCGTGCCGCTGAATTGCAGCCGGTTCCTCGATCTCTGCTCGAAGACCAATCTGAGCTACCATTTGGCCAAGCTGCGTGAGGCCGGCGTCACCCGGACCGAAGCAGTTGGCACCAGCCGGCTGATCACGCTGCGCCGTGACGATCTCGACCGCCGCTTCCCGGGCCTGCTCGACAGCGTGATTGCCGCGGCCGGCGACGACGCATCGCTGCCGGCGGTCGGCGGCCACGAGATCGAAGTCCGCGCCTGAACGACGCGAAGCTGGATTCCGCTCTCGCCGGCTTCGCGAGACGAGCAAAAGTAGCTTCACCCGCCCTCCAGCCATTCCAATTAACGGAGCCTGCCATGCGCATTGCCGTCCTCGCCGACATCCACGGCAATGTCCTGGCGCTCGACGCCGTGCTCGACGATCTGCGGCAGCGCGGCGGCGCCGACCTCATCATCAATCTCGGCGATTGCGTTTCCGGCCCGCTCTGGCCGCGCGAGACCATGGAGCGGCTCGAGGCGCTCGAGCTGCCGACGGTGCGCGGCAATCACGACCGCCGCGTTGCCCGCGACACCGCCGACGAGACCATGTGGCCGTCCGACCGCTACGCGCAGGAACGGCTGACGGCAAGCCAACGCGAGGCGCTGTTCGCGCTGCCCCTCACGCTCGATGTGGCGCCCGGCGTGATCGCCTTCCACGCCCGGCCCGACCACGACGAAAAATACCTGACTGACGCGATTGTCGACGGCCGACTGATGCGCGCGCCGCTGGCCGCCATCGAACGGCGCCTCGGCGCGATCGATCCCGCCTGCCGCATCATGCTTTGCGGCCACAGCCATCGCAGCGAGCTGGTCCGCATTCCCGGCGGTCCGGTCATCTTCAACCCGGGCAGCATCGGCTGCCCGGCCTATGACGATTCGACCCCGCCGGCGCATGTCTCCGAACAGGGTTCGCCGCACGCCCGTTACGGCCTCGTCGACTTGCACCCCGATCGTTTCGAAGCCATCGCCGTTGATTATGATCACGAGGCGGCGGCGCGTCAGGCCGAGCAGGCGGGACGGCCCGAATGGGCTCACGCGCTGCGCACCGGCTTCATGCCGGGCTGAACCGCGATTATACCCGGCCGAACGGATGACCGCGCTCCAAGCGGCCGCGACCGTCCAATCTTCAGTTGTCCGACGCCGATCGCTTCGATCGCTTGGCAGGACGTCGGGTGCTGGCCTCCGAAGTCTTGGATGTCGAAGTCTTCGTCGCCGAAGTCTTTGGCCGTGACGTCTTCGGCGCCAGTTGCGTTGGGTTGAAAGTCTGTGCCGGAACCGATTCGGAACCGGCCCGAATGTCGGCGTCGCGCACCTGCTGGCCAAAGTTCAGGCCGGTCAGCTCTTCAATCTCGCCCACCGTCGAAAGGAATTCCGATACCCTGGCAATTTCAAGCGGGTCATCGAATGCCTCGGCACGCTCTTCCAACGCTTCGGGCATCACTTCCAAAACCGGCTTCTGGTCCGCCAGCAGCGCGATGGCGCGCAGGCCAGCTTGATCGGACCACAGCGCGATCTTCCAGAACTTCAGCGGAACATGGCTGTCGAAGCGGTAGGGAGGATCGTCCTCGCGGAACACTGGCCCGGCAAACACCGTGACACGGCCTCGCGTCGTATAGGCGTTGCGCAGCACATAGGTTTCTACCGCGCGCCATCTCAACTTCCCTTTGGAGCCGGGATGGTTAAGCGAGCTTCCCTGATTGAAGAAGCCGACTTGCGGCGCAGCATTGGTATAAAAGAACGTGTCGCGTTCTGCCGCGACCGCCTCCTGATCCACGCCCCATGCAGGGTCGCCGCGAAGCGTAATATGGCCCTTCTGGAACATTCGAGCGATTCGTTCCTTGGATTTTGCGACGGGAAATCCAGGCACATTCTGGCTCGAATAGAATTCCTGGGTCATCTGCTCGCCAAGGTCGATGCGGCGATCGGGCCGGAAAGCATCGCTGGCTTCCGAACCGGAAATCGACTCCACCCCCAATTCGGCAAGCGACGGGTTGTCGATGACCGTCTTGTCCTCACGATTGACGGCCTTGGTGCGGGATCCATCGATATTGCAGGCGGTGACGAAGGCAAGCCTGCGATCGGCGTTCATCAAGATCGAAAAATGATGATAGCGCAATTCGTGTGGGTCCTCGCCCGGTTTGGCAAGAAGGTTTTTGGCCAACCGGAAGGGTGAATTGGCGACCGTCGGCATTGGCAGGACAAAACCCGGTATGAAGCCGGGCTCATACCCTCCACGATCGTCGAAGTCCTCTGTTTTCCAACCCGCTGCCTCGGCGATGGCTACCTTCGCGGGTTCGCTTGCCGGGCTCTTGCCGTCGTTTCGTCTTGCATCGCCTCCGTCGCGGTCGATCAGCGGCGCCCGGACATTTATCTCGACGGGAAAAGTCCAGGTGACCGAGCCATCGGCGTTGTGTCTCGTCGCCGGCGGATTGCGATCGGGTTCCGGTCGCTGCACCGGCTTGTCCAGTACATCTTCGCGAGCGTCGGCGTTCAGCCGAACTGTCTCGTCCATCATGCGCGGCGTTCCGGCCCAAATCGCCAGAGCTTCCGAAACCGCCGATGCCGAGGAGCCCGGTAGCCTGGTCTTTCTAGTGCTGAGATCGTCAACGATGGCGCTGATTCGTATGCCTTCGTTGATCTCGCGAGTAAGCGCATAGCCACCTATGCCCGTCACCTCGTGGAACGGCCCGGCCCAATGATGCAGGGCAATAGGCTCCCATTCGTTGTTGAAGACCGGTGAACCGGACGAACCCTGTTCGGTGTCGGCGACATAGTGCAGCACTTGAACCGTTTCGTCGCGGGCCACCAGCCGGTTTTCACGCAGCACCAGTTCCTTGAAGCGGCCATCGGGATGCTGAACGATGTTGGCGATTTCGCCGAGCATGTGCTTGTCGCGCGCGTCCGACAGCGAGATAAAACCGAACTCCCCCAGTTCCTTTGGACCGGAGCGCCGCTCGCCGACCCCGATCAGCGTATAGTCCAGACCTTCTATGCTATCGGTCACGAAACAGGATTCAGGATCGAACAGGAACGTCGTCGGCGTACGCACGGCATTCGCACCGTCCTGCTCATAGTCGAACTGGACCTGGAAGCGCCGGGAATCCGCCGACGACGAAATCACATGGTTGTTTGTGAGGAACAGCCTTGGCCCGACCAGAAAACCCGATCCTTGCGGATTGCCGTTGAGAAAGGCAACGCGGCCAACCGCATCGGCCGCACGGCGCCCACGCTCCAGAAATGCGACCCCGATGAAATCGAGCGTTGGGCCGAGAATTGCCTCCGGCCCTGGCTGTTTGGCGGCGGCCTTTCTTTCCCCGGCAGACCTCATGTCGATCGCTGCCGATATCATCTCTGCTTCGGTGCGGCTGAGCGACGCCTTTACCTGCAGCCTGTCGAGCCGCCTGGAGAGGGTCTGTTCGGCGGCCAGCGGATTGCCGTTGGCGATGTGACCAAGTGAAGCCTCAATCTCGGCACGCGTTTTCTTGATACGCTGGCGAACTATGTTTTCCACCTGCGCGAATATTTCAAGGTCGACCATATTGCCCTCCTCAACCTTACTTGAGAGAGTGCATATTTACATGAAATGTGCAATATTTTGCCGGCTGTTAGTTCACGGAAGTGACCTGGTAGCGATTCAACACGCGGCACCTTTTCGGGCTTACGCAGCGCCGCCTCGTCACCTATAAAAACCGGCTGGCGTGCGATGGCGCTTTCGTGCCTAGCCGCGCGTTCGGCAATTGGACCTACCGCCCGTGGCAGATGATTAGGCGCACAGTAACACTCCCGACGACGCTGCTTGCGATGGTTGCCGCTCCGCTGATGCTGGCGGAGCTGCCGGCCAACGGCCAGGAGCCGGAGCCCATCATCTCGATTGTGACGGGTCTCGCTCCGGATGACCTCCTGAACGTGCGCGCCACGGCATCGGCCATGGGCAAGATCGAGGCACGGCTGCCGAGTGGTTCGAGCGTGAAAAATCTCGGCTGCGGTGACGTCAGCGGCTACAAGTGGTGCAAAGTCCAAGACATTGACGACCCCAAGCTGAGTGGATGGGCTCCGGCGCGTTACCTCGACCCGATCAATCCCCAGCAAGTGACACCGCAGGCAGCGGCCAGTGCGGAGAACCCTGCGCCTCAACCGCTGCCCGATCTGACAACGCGCCTGGGCGCAACGGGTCCCGAAACGCCGCTGAACTCCGCTGACGCGATCGGCAGGGTGGCGATCGAGGATGCTTACCGCCTGGCGCTGGCCGGTGGAAACCCATCGACTGGACAGGTTGATGGATCACCGCCCGCAGCAGTGGGTCCCGTCCAGAATTTCGGCGCGGCCAACGCGGCGCCTCCGCCCGACGCACAGACCGTTGCACGGCTGCAGCCGCCGGGGACACCGGTCCCTGGTGCCGGCAACGTCATTCCTTGCGCGCGCTATCTCGGCCAGCCGATGACCAGCTGTAAGGCAGGCGTCGCGCGCACCGGCGACAAGATCGACGTGACCGTGACCTGGCCCGACGGCGGCACGCGCATTATCAGCTTCAAGGCCGGCAAGCCGGCCGGTTCGAACGCACCCGGCGAATTCCGCTTCACCCGCGAGGGCAGTCTGAACATGATCCGTATCGGTGCTTCCGAGCGTTTCGAGATTACGGATCAGTTGGCTGGGTTAGGGGAATAGGGCAGTAGGGCAGTAGGGCAATATGTTTAAAGGCGCTCGAACCTCTGCCCTACTGCCCTACTGCCCTACTGCCCTACTGCCCTACTGCCCTACTGCCCTACTGCCCTACTGCCCTACTGCCCTACTGCCC